>JAKACS010000083.1 GCA_021821235.1 Bacillota bacterium | reverse complement strand
GCTGCCAATGCCATCGACGACATTAAAAAGCGGATCAATATTCCACTAGTCGTCGACATCCATTTTGATTATAAATTAGCCTTAAAAGCGATCGAGGGTGGTGCCGACAAAATCCGCATTAACCCAGGGAATATCGGGAAACGCGAAAAAGTCGAAGCAGTTGTAAAAGCAGCAAAAGAGCGCGGAATTCCAATTCGCATCGGCGTAAATGCAGGATCCTTAGAGAAGCGAATTCTCGACAAATATGGCTATCCAACCGCTGATGGAATGGTCGAAAGCGCACTTTATCATATTAAAATTTTAGAAGATCTTGATTTCCATGATATTATCGTCTCGATGAAGGCATCGGACGTTAATTTGGCAATTGAAGCCTATGAAAAAGCAGCAAGGGCATTTGACTACCCGCTTCACTTAGGAATCACTGAATCCGGAACATTGTTTGCGGGGACAATTAAAAGTGCTGCTGGCCTTGGAACCATTATTAGTAAAGGAATTGGAAATACCATGCGCGTTTCATTAAGCGCTGACCCTGTACAAGAGGTAAAAGTCGCCAGAGAACTATTAAAAGTGTTCGGCCTTACTTCCAATGCAGCAACCTTGATTTCCTGCCCGACATGCGGCCGGATCGAAATTGATTTAATCAGCATTGCAAATGAAGTAGAGGAATACATTGAAAAAATTAAAGCCCCAATTAAAGTTGCTGTATTGGGCTGTGCCGTGAACGGCCCCGGAGAAGCGCGCGAAGCCGATATTGGCATAGCCGGCGCCCGCGGCGAAGGGCTGTTGTTCCGAAAAGGGAAAATCGTCCGCAAGGTTCCCGAGGCACAAATGGTGGAAGAATTAAAGAAAGAAATTGACCAGCTTGCCGAAGAATATTTTCAGAAAAAAGCAGCAGAACAGGAAGCAGTCTCAAAGTAACAAAAATTAGTAAAACCCGGGAATCTCCCCGGGTTTCTTTTTTGCCCCTATTCGTCGAAAAATCAAAAGAACGGCAGGATAAAGATCCCGATAATGATTGAAACAGCACCGATCCCAATTGCCCAGGCGCCAAGCCCTTCCGCACCTCCGCGCCGTGCGAAAATGCCAAGGACAATCCCAGCTGCTCCAAAAAGGATTGGCCAAACGAATAAAGAAAGAATCGACAGTGCCAAAGCAAAATAGCCAGCGCTTGTCGCTCCCTCTGAACGTCCCCTTAAATCATCAAACCCGCGTCTTCTTACCGGCACTGGAGCAGCGATTTCAGCAGCCGTTTCCTCACGGTAATCTGCAGGATCATTCGGTATATCTTCGCCAATGTAAGCACTTTTTGTCTTTTCCCTGATGTCATCATCTTTTTCAAGGTTGACCATCTTCGATTCCTCACTTTCATTTATAGGAGCATTTTTAGTGTTTGCAGGCTGCTAATTTTTACGATGTTAATGATTGTCAAAATAGGAGCTTGCTTCAAGTATCGCTACTCTTTTCTTTTTGAAACCTGTCTGTTTTTGATAAAATGAATAAGGTATGTTGAACGTGAAGGAGATTTTTTACATGAGAAGGATATTTGGAATTGACATTGATGGTACGGTAACAAGCCCTGACTCAATGATCCCATTTATAAACAAGGACTTTGATTTAAACATCACATTAGACGATATTAAGCAATATGATCTAAACCCCATCGTCAATGTTTCAGCAGCAGAATTCGCTGCTTGGTTTTATAAAAATGAGCCGCTGATTTACTCCAACTCGCCGCTTGCAGCGGGTGCCGCAAACGTTCTTTCCAAATGGCAGAAAGAGCATGACCTCATTTTTATCAGTGCGCGCGGTGCACATCTTTTGGAAGTCACAAAACATTGGTTTGAAAAACATAAGCTTGGCTTTCATCATATTGAATTGATCGGAACCCATGACAAAGTGGAAACTGCGAAGAAGTACAATGTAGATCTTTTTTTTGAGGATAAGCATGATAATGCCGTGATGATTCACGAGGAATGCCAAATCCCCGTCCTGCTGTTCGATACGCCATACAACCGCGAGCCGATCCCAAACGGCGTTGTCAGAATATACAATTGGAAAGAAGCAGACGAATGGGTAAATAAATGGAAGCGGACAAATGGATGACGCTTTTTAAGAGCGAAGTACGTACAGAATAATTCATTAGCCGTAATTACCATTAAAAAACAGCTTGCAAATCAAGCTGTTTTTTAATGGGTGCACTCTGGGCATCTTCCATAGATTTCAAATTTGTGGCCAGAAATATCATATCCCTGTAAATTTTCACTTAACTCTTCCATCGGGCATGTTTCGATTTCTTTTGTTTTGCCGCAGTCAAGGCAAATAAAATGATGGTGGTGTTGGTGTTCGGAGCAGGCAAAACGAAAATGCTTTTCCCCACTTAATTCAGTCATCTCCAAAATATCCAGGTCAACAAACAGAGAAAGATTGCGATAAATGGTATCAAAGCTGAGACCTGGATAACTGTCCTTCAATATTTCCAGCACATCTTTTGCGGTTAAATATTTATTATTGTCTGCAAACAATTGCAGCATATCCTCCCGCTTTCCAGTATGCTTAAACCCTTTTTCTTTTAATGTTTCCAAAGCCATTCTTACATCCATGTCGATATTACCCCTTCATACCTTTAGCTGTAGTTTACCCTTTTTATTTTCTAGGATAAAGACCAAAGTCGCGCCAACAATTTCCTTTATTGCGAAGAGTACTAGTACATCATTTTGCTTACGATTAATTTTAAGAATCATTCCGATTTACACCAAATAGTATACATCAACCCATTACGAAAGTAAAGGGTTCCTGCTTGCTAACCTTTGAGGCACGTTTTTTCCCAATGGCAAGCTTTTATCCTTTATCCGAAATTTCTTGTCACGTCTTCTATTCTCCTTCATACATTAAGATGAGGAGTGATGAGAGTGGGTATATTTGAAAACATCATTAATCATAAAATCAGCAATATTACTGCGGCCGAACTGTTGAAATACGCCAACCAATTTAATATCTCGATTACCCGCGAGCAGGCAAAGAAAATAGCCGACTATTTGCGGGGAAAGCAAATTAATATTTTCAATCCTTCCGAAAGAGCTGTCTTGATCAAAGAAATTGCAAAAGTAGCGGGTCCTGAAACAGCCAAAGAAGTGAACAAATTGTTTATCCAGTTTACAAAATAAACCTATAATCAAAACAAAAAGCCCGGTCTGACATTACCGGGCTTTTTGCTATGACTGCATAATCAAGTCGTGAAGATTTTCCTGAAACTTTTGTTCACGAAGCATGGCAATCTCAAACTTGTATGGAGCCTTTTTATTGTTTTTATCTTCTCCAACAAAAGGGGTTTCCAAGATTTTCGGAATGTCGTCAAGCTGGGGATGATGGACAATCTGGTTAAGGGCGGCAAAACCAATATGACCCAAACCAATGTTTTCATGTCGGTCTTTGCGCATGCCAATGGAATTCTTGCTGTCATTGATATGCAAAACCTTTAGCCGGTTCAGTCCGATTATTTTATCAAACTCGTTTAAAACACCGTCAAAATCTTCGGCAATGTTATAACCTGCATCATGTGTATGACAAGTATCAAAGCAAATTGAAAGCCGGTCATTATAATGAACACCATCGATAATCATCGCCAGTTCTTCAAATGACTTTCCGACTTCCGAGCCTTTTCCGGCCATAGTTTCAAGGGCAATCTGCACGTTTTCTTTACCTGTTAAAACTTCATTTAATCCTTCTACAATCTTTTTAATGCCTGCCTCTGTTCCAGCCCCGACATGTGCACCCGGATGGGTGACAATCTGTTTGGCTCCGAGTGCTTCTGTCCGTTCAATTTCAGAACGGAGGAAGGATACTCCCAACTCAAACGTAGCCGGATTCGAAGTGTTGCCGATATTAATAATATATGGAGCATGGACGACGATTTCAGAAATTCCGTTCTCCTCCATATGGCGTTTCCCCGCTTCAATATTTAAATCCTCAATTTTCTTTCTTCTCGTGTTTTGCGGTGCTCCCGTGTAAATCATAAATGTGTTGGCACCGTATGATACGGCTTCTTCACTCGCCGCAAGCAGCATTTTCTTGCCGCTCATTGATACATGTGAGCCTATTTTCAACATTTTTCTTCCTCCCCGCTTATTTCTTTTTGGTTTTTAGCCGCTTCTGTTTTTTCCGAAATTGTGCGACTTCTGCCTGCATTTTCTTTTTGTAGCCGGGTTTTATTTTTTCTGGCTTTCGAACAATCGCTTTGGCGAGCTGATCAGCTTCATCTGCTTGTCTTTTCCGCGCTTTTCGTTTATTGCGCTCTCCAAGTTCAACAAATCCTTCTTTTTTCAAATCCACATGGGTGAACTGTATTCCCATTTTCTCAAGACGATTAAGTGCATCTTCGTCAGATAAATCATAAATAGTTAACGCCGTTCCTGAAAAACCGGCTCTGGCTGTTCTGCCAACGCGATGAATATAAAAATCAAGATCAGTCGGCAATTCATAGTTAATCACGTGGCTGACGCCTTCTATATCGATTCCCCTTGCTGCCAAATCGGTAGCGACAATATATTGAAACTCTAAGTCTTGAATTTGCTTCATCATTTTTTTCCGTTCCCGCGGTGTTAAATCTCCGTGAACGCGGCCGACTTTCAATCCTCTTACCGTTAAATCAGCTGCCACTTCTTCTGCCATTTTTTTCGTGTTGGTGAAAACAATAGCCAAATATGGATTAAAATATTTTAGAACATCGTACACCAACTCTTTTTTGTTACGGTGCCTTGATGGCAAAAGATAATGCTGCAAATTTTCTGCGGCAATCTGCTTTGCTTGTATCCTAATGGATTTCGGGTTCTCCATATACTTTTTTAGAAAAGGCTTTAGCTTTTCCGGAATTGTCGCCGAAAAAACGAGCATTTGCAAGTTTTCCGGCAGTTTTCCTGCAATTTGATCCACATCTAAAATAAAACCCATATCAAGCATCATATCCGCTTCATCGACGACAAGGACAGAAGCCGTATGAATCAATAGTGCTTTTTCATTCATCAAATCTTTGATTCTTCCTGGCGTCCCCACAGCAATATGCGGCTGTACCTTTAATTTTTCAATTGTTCTTTGTTTATCTGTACCGCCAATATAACATTTTGTTTGAATCATTTCTTCTTTAGAGCAATGAGCGGTTATTTTTAAAATTTGCTGGTAGATTTGCGTTGCCAACTCCCTCGTCGGTGCAGTAATTACCGCCTGAACTTCCTGACGCTTCGGATCGATTTTTTCAAGAATTGGCAAAATATAGGCATGTGTTTTCCCAGTACCGGTTTGCGATTGCCCGATTGCACTTTCGCCTTTGGAAATAAGCGGAATCATCTTTTCCTGTATTTCTGTTGGTTTATAAAATCCTAGTTTTTCCAATGCCTCCAAAATAAAGGCTTGAAAAGAATATTTTTCAAATTGGTTAACAGTCATATACTTCTCCTTATCCAATCTCTTGTCCATCCTGTTATTATAGTAAAGTTTCAAGTAAATCTCCACTATTTCATTATCATCTTTTCCTACTCCGCTTTTTTAAATCAGCAAATTTATCACTCGCTAGGATGACAACCTATACAAAAATCAAAACATCGCATATTTTAAAGTAGAAGGATGCAAACGAAAGGAGGTAAAAAAATGCAGCCAAGAATACCGACGTCGCCGAGAATGCCTCAAGGATCCTTTGGAAAAGGGGGTCTATTGGGGATGAATCGCATGGCGCCACAAAACCCTCTTTTCGGTGGAGCACGACAAATGAACAGGGGAGGCGGCTTGTTGTCTAATCTGCTTGGGAGAGGAACAGCAGCCCGCGGCTTGGGGATGAACGGATTAACAGGTATGCAAAATGCAGGGCGTGCAGCCGCGGGCGGCGGGTCGCTTTTGCAAAGCTTGACAAATCCGTCTGGAATTTCAGGACTTTTAAACAACACTCAGCAAATCATCAGAACAGCCCAAACGATTGGTCCGATGATCCAGCAATACGGTCCAATTGTAAAAAATCTCCCCGCGATGTGGAAGCTTTATCGCGGGTTAAAAAGCGCAACCGCCGATACAGAGACAGAAACAACTGAAACAACTGAAAAAAAGGAAAACCTAAAAGAAAACAGCAAAAAAAATACTGCTTCTTCCGTAAAAAAGAAGTCAACACCCAAAAAAGGGCAGAGCGGCCAATCCGGCACCGTCTATAAAAGTGCGCAAATCAATCGGGCTAAGTCCTCAACAAATTGGGAAAAAGGTACCTCTGTTCCGAAACTATATATTTGAGTTATCTAGAAAAGGAGGATGCTGGAAACAGCATTCTTTTATTTTTGAATCCATAAACTGTGATGTCGGACATCAGGCAGGTAAGTTTGATCCATCTTTGTATTCCTTCTATAATTCTTATATAATGGAAAAGGTAGATTGTTAGCCAATCCCTTTTACAGGAGGATAAAATCGATGAAAGTGATTAAAATTTCACCGCGCGGCTACTGCTATGGCGTTGTTGACGCCATGGTTATTGCCAGAAACGCGGCTTTAGATAAATCTTTGCCTCGCCCAATCTATATCTTAGGGATGATTGTTCACAATAAACATGTAACCGATGCGTTTGCCGAAGAGGGCATTATCACGCTTGATGGAAATAACCGCAAAGAGATTTTGGAAAAAGTGGATTCCGGGACGGTGATTTTCACTGCTCATGGAATTTCCCCGGAAGTACGGGAGCTGGCACGCAAGAAAAGTCTGGTTACGATTGATGCCACCTGTCCAGATGTCACGAAAACCCATGATTTGATCAAGCAAAAAGAAAAGGAAGGTTACGAAATTATTTATATTGGCAAAAAGGGGCACCCCGAGCCGGAAGGAGCTGTCGGTGTAGCACCAAATGTCGTTCATTTGGTTTCTTCTGAAGACGATGTCAATGCCCTATCGCTTGAAAATGAAAAAATCATCGTCACCAATCAAACGACCATGAGCCAGTGGGACGTTGCTGATATTATGAAAAAAGTACAGGAAAAATACCCGCACGCAGAAGCATACAATGAAATTTGTCTGGCCACACAAATCCGCCAAGAGGCTGTGGCTGAGCAAGCAAAAGACGCTGATGTTTTAATTGTTGTCGGCGATCCAAAAAGCAATAACTCCAACCGCCTCGCGCAAGTTTCAGAAGAAATAGCCGGTACAATGGCTTATAGAATTGCTGATATTGCTGAGCTGAATCTTGATTGGATTAAAAATGCTCAAACGGTTGCTGTTACTGCTGGAGCCTCCACGCCAACACCGATTACAAAAGAGGTCATCAACTTCCTTGAACAATTTGATCCCGAAAACGAGGCAACATGGGAACGGCAGAAAAAAATACCATTATCAAAAATCCTCCCAAAAGTAAAAAAAGGATGACTGAAAAAAGAACCATATGATTGGTTCTTTTTTCAGTTAATGCCTCTAAGTTTACTATTTAGGCGGAATGACATTAAATCCTTTTAAACGGGTCTGTGTTCAGTTCGGATGGAAAAATTTCCACTTCATATCCGGCTTCCGTACACATTTTGACCAAGGCATTCGCAACACCTTTTTTCATCACCTTCTCAACATTATGACCGGGATCGATCATATGAAGTCCAAGCATCATCGCATCATGTGCCGTATGATAGTAAATGTCACCTGTGACATAGACATCTGCCCCTTTAACCTTTGCTTGGCTGTAGTATTTGTTGCCATCACCACCGAGAACAGCAACTTTACGTATTTTTGCCGCTATATCGCCAACAACCCGGACATGATCCACCTCTAAAGCTGTTTTCACCCGTTCGGCGAATTCACCGAGCGTCATTTCTTCAACTGTTCCGATTCTGCCTAACCCAAGACGTGCCCCTTTATTTTCGAGTGGATAAACATCATAGGCAACTTCCTCATATGGATGCACTTTTAGCATGGCGGCAATCGCTTTTTTCAACAATGACTCGGGAATAATTGTTTCAATCCGATCCTCAGCAGCCACTTCTAAATTTCCGGTCTTGCCGATATAAGGATTTGTCCCTCTCTCTGGTCTAAATCTCCCGGTTCCCACTGTTGAAAAAGAACAATGGCTGTAATTTCCGATAAAGCCAGCTCCTGCATTTCCAAGCGCTTGGCGCACTTGATCGGCATGTGTGCTTGCTACATAAACAACCAGCTTTTTCAGCGGTGTTTCAAATGTCGGTACCAAAACTTCCGGATTCTGAATCCCCAATCGATCAGCGAGCAGATCGTTGACTCCGCCCTGGGCGACATCAAGATTTGTATGTGCGGCATAAACGGCAATATCGTGTTTGATTAGTTTTTCAATCGCTCTTCCCTGTGCTGTATCTGTTGCAAGCTTTTGCAATGGCCGATATATTGGCGGATGGTGGGCAATAATGAGCTGAACCTGTTTCTCAATTGCCTCATCCACAACTTCTTCAAGGACATCAAGAGCAATCATCACCCGTGCAACTTTTTGATTCAAACGACCGATTTGCAGACCGATTTTGTCCCCTTCCATTGCCAAATCTTTAGGGGCGAACTGTTCAAAGAGCTGGATTATCTCATGACCATTTACTTTCTTCATCTTTCAGTGCCTCCTCAACCCAATTTATTTTTTTTACCAGCTCCTGCTTCTTTTCTGCTGCTTTTGTTGTTGGCAACGCCTGTTCAAGCTGGCTATAGATTTTTTTCCAATTCTTCAGTTCAGCATTCCACTTTTGTGTAAAAACCTCTTGTTTTTTTCGCAGCAAAATTGGTCCTAAAAGAAATTCCACCTCGAGATTTTCTCCATACGCCCTATACGGCTCCCCTTTTTCAGCAACCAATATTTCGTAAATTTTACCGTCTTCTTTAATGATTTCTTCATCAATTAGTTCCCAGCCCTGTTCAACGAGCCATTTTCGGATTGATCCTGCGGCAATATTTGGCTGCAATACAAGCCTCTTTACCGCCGCAAGCTTTTCTTCTCCTCTTGACAAAATCGCGGTGATTAATGGACCTCCCATTCCAGCAATCGTAATACAATCAACTTCTCCTGCTTCAATTACGGCCAATCCATCACCCAAGCGGACGGAGATCATATCCGTCAACCTTTCACTTTCCACCTGTCTCCTTGCTGATTGATAGGGTCCGTCAACCACTTCTCCAGCAATAGCAAAAGGAACGATCCCTTTTTTAACCAAATAACATGGCAAATAAGCATGATCGGATCCGATATCGGCTAATTTCGAACCTTTAGGGACAAATTGGGCAACTTTATGAAGACGTTCTGACAATTTTTCTGTATTCAAAAACTTCCACCACTCAATTCTCTTTCAATATATGCACCATTCTAGTATAAAAAAAGTCCCTTGCAGATGCAAAGGACCTTTTTAACTAATGGATCTGTTCTTTTTCAATCAATTTCCTTTCACCGATTCACTTAGAAAATGAACCAGTTGCATTTATATTCTCTAAAAAGCTATTTTATTTTCGATACCCAATCGGCCATTGCTT
>JAKACS010000082.1 GCA_021821235.1 Bacillota bacterium | reverse complement strand
GTGAAAGATTCTCTGGATCACCATTATCCCGATTTTAAATGGGATGTCCCGAACTTTCTTCGCTTTGGATCATGGATTGGCGGGGATCGCGACGGGAATCCAAATGTTACTTATGAAATCACATGGGAAACTCTTCACAAGCAACGCCGTTTAGTGTTAAAAAAGTATAAAGCAGTTTTGGTCGACTTGATGAAGCGTTACAGCCATTCAACGACAAGGGCGATGATTAGTGACGAAATCTTGAATTCGCTCAAAGTGGATGAAGAGAAATACTTGGCTGAAGATAAGCGCTGGCCGATTGAAGCCGAGGCTTATCGCCGTAAGTTCGCCATCATTATTGAACGTTTAAAAAATGTTGGCAAATCGGAATTAGGTTATGCCAAATCCGAAGAGTTGTTAGAAGATCTGTACATGATCAAGCGAAGCTTAACCATGCATCATCCAGCGGCACATGAAATGAAATTACTGCAAAGACTGATCAGGCAAGTGGAACTCTTTGGCTTCCATTTGGCAACATTAGACATTCGTAATCATAGTGGAGAGCATGAGGCAGCTATTTCGGAGATATTGGCAAAAGTCCGAATTGCCGAAAACTATGCCGCTCTTTCAGAAGAGGAAAAAATTGCGATTTTACAAAACATACTACAGGATCCACGCCCACTATTATTGCCAAATGAAGATTATTCACCAGAGACACAAGAGATGATCAAAGTGTTCCAAATGATCAAGAATGCACATGAAGAATTCGGCCGGCGTGCGATTATGGTTTATCTTGTTAGTATGACAAAATCGCCGAGTGACTTGCTTGAAGTACTTGTATTGGCAAAAGAAGCCGGGGTGAATCACTATCATGCAGATGGCAATGTCGAAAGCCATTTAAATGTGGCGCCATTGCTGGAAACGATTGATGATTTAAATGCTGGACCGGCAATCATGGAAACGTTATTCAAAATGCCCGTTTATCGTCAGCATTTGAAAAACATGGGTGATCAGCAGGAGATCATGCTTGGCTATTCGGATGGCAGCAAAGACGGGGGAACCCTCACTGCCAACTGGAAGTTGTACAAAGCGCAAATTGAGATTCACAATATGGCGGTAAAATATCAAATTGGGCTAAAATTTTTCCATGGCCGTGGCGGTTCGCTCGGCCGCGGCGGCGGTACTCTTAATAGCAGCATTCTCTCCCAGCCTGCGGAAACGCTCGGGGAAGGCGTAAAAATTACGGAGCAAGGGGAAGTCTTGTCATCCCGCTATCTACTTGAAGATATTGCTTACCGCAGTTTGGAACAGGCTGCTTCAACCCTATTGAAAGCAGCTACTCATGTTTCAACTGATTCAGAGCAAGGGCATCTTCGGGATGCATCTTGGGAAGAGGCAATGGAAGAAATTTCAGCGATTTCACTAAAAAAATATCAATCCCTTGTTTTTGAAGATCGAGATTTTTTAACGTATTTTCATGAAGCAACCCCACTGCGCGAGCTGGGCGATTTAAACATCGGCTCAAGGCCGATGAGCCGGAAAAACCGCGGGCGCTTTGAAGATTTAAGGGCCATTCCGTGGGTATTTGCCTGGACGCAAAGCCGCCAGCTTTTGCCTGCCTGGTACGCTGCGGGCACAGGGCTGGAAATCTTTGCTAGTACGAGTGGGGAAAATTTAACGCTTTTACAAGAAATGTATGAGCAGTGGCCGTTTTTCCGGTCAACGATTAATAACTTGCAAATGGCGTTGATGAAGGCGGATATCACTACGGCAAAAGAATATACTTCTCTTGTGGAAGATCAGGAAGTTGCGAAACGAATTTTTGATAATATTGTTGATGAATTCAAACGGACAAAAGAGATTCTTTTAAAAATTACGGGTGATGACGATTTGCTCGATCACACGCCAAATATTCAGGAATCGGTTTACCGCCGCAATCCGTATGTTGACCCGTTAAACTTCCTACAGGTTGAATTAATCCGCCAGTTGCGGAAACAAGAAGAACCTGCCAATGATCTGATGATGGAAGTCCTACTTACCATCAGCGGCATTGCCGCAGGACTTCGAAATACTGGTTGAGAAAAAAACTCGCCCCGGCGAGTTTTTTGTTTGGAAAATCATCACTAACATGTTCACTCTTTTGTTTGCAAAAAAAAGATCATCCCGTTTGGGGATGGTCTTTTTTGTTATCACTAAAAACAAAAATCCGCTGTCCAAGATAATTGCTGACTGTGTAAATGCCCGTTCCAATTAAAACAGCTGCATCTGCAGTGTATTTTTCACTGAGAAATGGTAATTGCTGAAGAACAATCAGAGCCAGTTTTTCTCCTAGATAATAAGAGAGAAAATAGCAGGCAAGAATGACAGCGGCAAAGCGGAACATGCTTTTTCCAACAGCTGTACTGCTTTTAAAGGTGAAGGTGCGGTTTAAAAAATAGCTGACAACCGCGCCGATAATATTTCCAAAAAAGGTAGCAGTCCAATAGGAAAAACCAAGACCATTCAGGAAAAAGTACATAGCTGAGAGGCCGACGATCGTGTTAACAATGCCGACCAACAAAAAACGGACAAAAGAATGCTGCAGCATCTATTCGGTTCTCCTTGAAAAGTAAAGTGATTTTTCTTTCCCGTGTGTTTCCTCTTCAGAAAACAGATCTGTTTCAATTGAAAATCGCGGACGGTTTTTCGTTTCTTCATATATTTTTCCAATATACTCGCCGATTAAGCCGACACTCATCAACAATAGCCCGCCGATAAACCAAATGGAAATGATGATTGATGTCCAGCCTAATTCGGCACGGCCTAGGAATTTGACGACTAGTGCATAGATCCCGGCTAAGCTGCTAATGAAAAATGATAGGGCGCCGATTGCAGTAATCATCCGAATCGGTACTATGCTAAAGGAAGTAATGCCGTCAAATGCAAAGGCAAGCATTTTTTTTAGCGGATATTTGGAAACTCCGGCAAAGCGTTCTTTCCGATCGTAATATACTTTTGTCGATTTCAGGCCAATCAATGACACAATACCGCGAAGAAATAAATTTTGTTCAGGGTAACGGCTCAATTCTTCTAAGGCTCGCTTGCTTAGTAAGCGGTAGTCGGCATGATTATAAACAACATTGACACCCATTTTATTCATAAAGCGGTAAAAGCCTTGAGCCGTTGCTCTTTTGAAAAAGGTATCGGTATCGCGGCTTTCTCGAACCCCATACACAATATCGTAACCTTCGAAATACTTCACCATAAATTCGCGAATCACGGAAACATCATCTTGCAAATCCGCATCAATCGAAATCACACAATCCGACCTTTTTCGAGCTGTTTCAAGACCAGCAAGCAGTGCTTTTTGGTGTCCATAGTTTCTTGTCAGTTTTATCCCTTTGACAAATGAGTGCTGTTGTGAAAGTTCTTCAATTAGTTCCCACGTTTTGTCTGAACTTCCATCATCTACATAAAGGATTTTGCTCGTTGGTGCTGCCAGCTTTTCAGCGATCAGGGACGAAAGCACTTCGCTTAACTGGCTGGTCGTTTCGAAAAGAACTTCTTCTTCATTATAACACGGCACGACAATCGTTAGTACCGGTTCATTCATTGTATATTCCTCCAATATTACGAAAAATCCTATTTTGGCTAATCAGTATTTAATTCTACAACGAAAAGACGAAGAATGCGAAATAAAAGTTCACTTTTTTGGTCAAGAAAAATAATTTGTTTGCGGATGAACTTTTCTTATCATTGGTCTGTCTTTTTAATCGAACCGTTCGTATGGTTCAATCTTTTCGGGAAAATGGATTGGATGCAATGGTAAAAAACATTGTGAGGAGATCAAAATGAGAAGAAATCGTGGGGGGAAAATCCTGATTTTGTCGGGCAGGTTTGGCGAAGGGCATGTGCAGGCGGCAAAAGCGATTGAAGAAGCAGCCAAACTTGACTATCCTGGCGTTCAAACAATGATTGTTGACTTTATGGAATGGGCTCACCCAGCACTCTTTCCGGTCAGTCATTTTGTGTATATGAAAGGGATTAAAACCTTTCCTCAATTATATGGATATTTTTATCAAAAAACGTACAAAAGCACGACCTTCTCAAAAAAATTGAACGCAGCTTTTTCAATGGGAATGCGGAAAATGTTGTCACTTTTAGTGATGGAGAAGCCGTCGGTGGTTGTCAGCACGTATCCGTTTGCTTCCAGCGTACTATCAAAATTAAAAGAAGCGGGCTTGACAAATGTGCCATTGGTTACCGTGATTACCGACCACACGCAGCACAGCTATTGGCTGCATCCCTATACGGATCAATATATTGTCGGCTCGGATGAAACAAAAGAAAAATTGATTCGCACCGGAATTCCTGCGGAAAAGATTGCAGCAATCGGAATCCCGATACGGTCAAAATTTCTTAAAAAGAAAAATGTAAGTGCTTTGAGAAAAAAATTTGCTTTAGAGAAGAACAAGCGGACGATTATGATTATGGGAGGCGGTGAAGGTTTAATTGGCAAGGGATTGCTAAACCGAAATGCACTTGAACAATTTCCAGAGCCGCTCCAACTTCTTGTTTTATGCGGCCATAATGAAAAATTAAAGGAACGGCTTGAAATGGAGTTATCCGGCTCCAAGCATACGATCAAACTAATTGGCTATACCGATCTTGTTGATGAACTTATGGCTGTTTCTGATATCCTCATTACAAAGCCGGGGGGAGTGACGACGTCAGAAGCGGCAGCAATGGAGCTGCCGATGCTTCTATTTAAACCATTGCCTGGTCAGGAACAGGACAATGCACGCTATTTGACTGATGCCGGTGCGGCAATTCAAGTCAAGAGGCCCGATGAATTATTTTCCAAACTGAACGGTATGCTTGGAGACGAACTTTTGCTCGCCAGAATGAAAGAGAGTTGCCGAAAAATCCAAACAAATCGATCAGCCTTTTATGCCGTACGCCTGATCGCTGATTTGATGATCAATCGGATATTTGTACCCGCTAATTTAAGCCAACGAAGAAAGTTTGGTCGATTTGGTGTATGGCGGAAAACTATTTTGCATGGATAATAGATTGCAAGAATGGAAGTTTTTTTAAAAGATTTCATACAAGGAAGGTTTTATTCGTGTTGCTATTTCTATTTATTTTAGTTTCTTTGCTCGTGTTGTATACTTTTCTTCCGTTTGCATTATCGCGTTGGGGCGGGATTGGCGTTTTTCAAAAAGCTTGCTATGATGAGCGCCTTGCGTTCACCTTTGATGACGGACCACATCCTGTATATACGAATGAGCTGCTAGATTTGCTGCAAAAATATCAAGTTAAAGCTAGTTTTTTTGTCGTTGGGTCTAGGGCAGAACACTATCCGGAAGTGATTCGAAGGATGCATAAGGAAGGTCATTTAATTGGAATTCACAATTATGTCCACCGTTCCAATTGGCTGATGACTCCATGGCGGGTTAAGCAGGGAGTGGAGAGGACAGCAGACATCGTTGAAAAAATTACAGGGGAGCGGCCGGTTTATTACAGGCCGCCGTGGGGGATGCTGAATATCTTTGACTTTTTTATTCACAAAGAATTTCGCCTTATTCTTTGGTCGGTCATGGCCGGTGATTGGCGCAGCAAGGGCGGCAAAGAGAAGATTTTACACCGGCTACACGCAAACATTAAACCGGGTTCAGTGATTTTACTGCATGATTGCGGAGTGACTTTTGGTGCGGATGAAGATGCGCCAGCCAATACGATTGCGGCGCTGAAGCATCTGATCAAGGAGTTGTCGGAGAAAGGGTATTCCTTTATGCGGATTGACGAGATGCTGTCAAACGAAAAGAGATAAATCCACTATGGATTTATCTCTTTTCGTTTTTAGTATTCCGCTTTGATTAGGTTTAACAGTCTTGAGCCTTCGATTAATAAAATCATTAAGCTGACCCAGACGCCGCCAAAGACATACCCGGCAGCCAAATCACTTGGATACTGTAAATTGAGATAGACGTTACTAATGAAGATGAACAGTAAGATCAAAAGAATGGCAACGATCGTTACACTGTTGACGAATGAACTTTTGCTGTGTCGAATAATCACATACATGAAGAAAGTAAAGAGCACAATAGCCATTAAAGCCTGATCATTTGGAAAAGATTTGCTGACTGGTCTGGAGGTTGGAATGATTGAAAGTAAATAATTCAGTCCCTTTCCGAATGTAATTGCACCTATAAGGGCAATGAGAAAATACTGAATTTCTAGCCATTTGTTTCTCCCTTTTAGTAAAATCCAGATAATGGACAGCAAACTGACAATCGCAAATGTAATCCACGAAGTGAACGAATGGAACAAAAGCATGGCATCATTCCAATTTTCATTAAAAGTATAAAGAATCACTGTTTTGGTAATGGTATTGAATTGGCCAAATTCGTTTTCGATGAAATCCTGGATCAAGCCGATCATCAAGCTGAAAAGGGTGATAAATACGAGTGCGATTGCAAAAACGAATAGTTTAATTTTAAGAAAACTATTAAAGCGTTTGAAAATATTCTCAAATAGTAAAACTGCATTTTCCGCTAGTTTCTTTCTGTTTGTTTTAATCAGAAAATAAACAAGATAGCCTCCGCCGAGTACAAAAATGAATATCACAATATACAAATTTGCCTGCTGATGGAATTTCTCCCACTGCGGGCCAAATATTCTTCCCAGTGAAATAAACGTTCCCACCCAGAAAAATACACCAATATAGGCGAAAAGGGCATACGATTTAAAGGGAATCCTGGTAATACCGGAAAACAAACTCGTAATATGGCGAACGCCCGGAATAAAGTAGGAGAAGACGAGCAGCCTTTTGCCGAAGCGTTCATTCCATCTGGAAATTTTTGCGATCTTTTCAGGTCCCATATGAATCTTGCTTCCGTATTTTTCAAAAAAGGGCGCCCCTAATTTGTATCCAATCCAATACGATATCGAAACCCCGGCGATGCCGCCTAAGCCACCGAACAGAATCGTTAAATAATAATTCAATTTTCCTTGATAAACGAGAAATCCTACATAGCTCATTAAAATTTCGTTTGGGATTGGAATAATGATTAATTCCAACATCAAGGAAAAGAAAAGGACAATGTAGCCGTATTGGTCTAACAGCTGAATGAGCATATTCATTTTTTCTCCTCCTGAAAAGCGGGTTACTTTTTAAAAGACATTCAATGATGTTTAAAAGTTCACATATGAATCTTTATATTTTTCCATACTTCATGAAAAGCTACACGTTTTTGGTTTGTTGAAGTTTATGGATAATGTTGGACATTTCTTCATACTCTATACGTATTGAATTTTCTGGAGCGGAGAGAAAGAAATGGTAACATTAGCTTTTTTCATCATCAGTGTGCTTTTATCAATCATAATGATTTTTTTCGATACGCTGATTTTTGGTTATTCATTTTGGGAATCTTCTTTAAACCTTTTTTATACCGAAATTGCCGTCGGAAAATACATTGTTTTTACTGGTGCTGTTTTTGGTTTACTAGCGAGCATTATCATTGATGTTCGCGTGTACCTTTTGAAACGAAAAATCGGGGAGAATCAACGGTAATATGCAAATTCAAAAAGAAACCATCTCGCTGACCCAGCTGCTAACGTTGTTGTTGAATTTTTTACTTGGAAGCGCAATCGTGATTGGCAGCGGAAATGATGCCAAAAATGATGCATGGATTGCCAATCTCATCGGCGCTATTTTGGGAATAGGAGTCCTTTTGTTTTATTACTACCTATTAAAACGTATGCCTGGAAAGAATCTTTTTGAAATCATAACCTATTGTTTTGGACGTAAAGTTTCAGTCATCCTTTCATGGTTATACATCGTTTATTTTTTTTATATTTCATGCCGGGTTGTGCGTGATTTTGGTGAATTAATGGCGTCGGCGATTATGCCAAACACGCCGATTGAGATAATTTCGCTGACATTTACCTTGCTGATGGGGTATGTTGTTTACCTCGGAATGGAAGTATTGGCAAGGACTTCTGAAATTTTTACACCTTATCTTTTTGTTTTTTTTGCATTACTAACAATCTTTCTGATGGTAAGCGGAGAGGTGAATTTTTTGCAGCTACAGCCGATGTTGTCAGATGGGATCAAACCGGTTGCCAAAGCAGTGTTTCCCGGTATTGTTACCTTTCCATATGGTGAATTGATTGCTTTTACCGTGGTTCTTCCGAATGTTACCAATACGAAATATTTGTTGCGGACATCTATGATTGGGGTCGGTGCTGCTTCTTTTTTTATCATTGTTTCTTCCATTTTGATGGTCTGTACGCTTGGTGTCGACACGATGCAGCGATCAAATTTTCCATTGTTAAGTGTTGCCCGCAATGTGTCAATTGGAAATTTTATCGAAAGGATTGACGCACTTGTGGTTTTTATCATGATGTTAAATCTTTTTGTTAAAGGTTCGATTTTTTTCTTTGCCGGCTTAAAGGGATTGGAATCTATTTTTCAAATTCCTTTTCGCTATTTCGCTGTTCCAATGTCAATGGTTATTTCCTTTTTTTCTGTGCTTATTTCTGTTGATTTTGCTGACCATTTGCAAGAAGGGACAAAGGTCGTACCGTATTACTTGCATTTGCCTTTCCAATTTTTCATACCAATGGTTGTGTTTGTCTTGTTGATGTGGAAACAGCGGAAAAATACACCAAAACAATTAGGGTGAGAATATGCCTCCGTTAATTACAATCCGTAAATTAAAAAACAAAATAAAAGAGAAAGAAGAACGTGGTAAAAATGTCGAGGAGTCGCAGGAGGCAAGTAGTGGTCATTTTACTTTTGAGACCTTGCATCAAGCATTAATGACTTCATTTGGCACTTCTGCCGATTTTTGTGCCGTCGAAGGGAAGATTATCAGAAAAGAAGCTTATTTTTACTACCTAGAAACAATGGTCGATTCAAAAAGTTTAACAGAGACAACGGCAAGGCTTCTTAGTATCCATCTGGAAGAAAACACAAACATTAATACGATTGAAGAGCTAGGAGAGTTGATTAAAAAAAGTTTTGGCGGTGCAAACATTCATTTGCTAAAAACGCCGGAAAAGGTAAGCTGGGCGATTTTAAATGGCAGTATCGTTATTTCGGTTAAAGGGATTGTTCAAACGATTGCTATCAATATGATGATCGATGAAAAAAGAGCTGTGACAGAGCCTAGTACCCAAACCGTTGTCCGAGGTCCGAAAGATGGATTTATTGAGTCGCTTGCGACAAATGTTAGTTTGATACGCAGAAGGATCCGCAGTCAGAATTTACAATTTGAAGAATTTATTATTGGCGATGATTCGAGAACATCGGTTTATCTTGGGTTCATTCGCGGGATTGCCAATGAGAGCATCGTTGAGGAAGTCCGTAATCGCTTGAAAAAAATTCATGTCAGTGCCGTTTTTGAATCGGGCAATATTGAAGAAATGATTGAAGACAAAACATTTACTTTTTTCCCGCTTACATTAAATGCGGAAAGGCCGGATACCGTTGCAGCCAATTTAATGGAGGGGAAAATGGTTATATTGATTGATGGAACACCCTTTTGTTTGATTGTTCCAGCCGTTTTTGTCAATTTTTTT
>JAKACS010000081.1 GCA_021821235.1 Bacillota bacterium | reverse complement strand
CGGCCACAGAATTAAACACGTTTATGTTTCAGGGAAAATACATTCAAGATAAAATGCTCGAAGATCCTCGCTATTTGCCAATCTATGGGTCTTCTGAGCTTTCACGGTTGGATCAGTTCCATCCGTCTAACTACTTTGAAGTCAACAATGCAAGTTTCACTCCTTTTTTAATTGGACGCGGCGGAACAGAATCGCTGATCCATTTCATGAATTTTTCGGAACATACCGATCAACTAAAGGGAAAAAAATTGGTTTTCGTGCTGTCACCACAATGGTTTCAGCCCAAAGGTACGGATGAATCGCATTTTGTGCCTAACTATTCCACCCTGCAAGGATACGATCTCGCGTTTAATCAAAAAGTTGATCCGGAATTAAAGAAATTGGCGATCAAGCGTTTGCTTCGATTCAGTCCAGTTCGCAAGGATCAAATGCTCACCACTTTGTACAAAGCAGAGGTTTCCAATGATCCTTGGATAAAGCAAAAAGCGGCCTTGATTCGACCGTTTGCCTACTTTTATCGCAATATCCTTGAAAAAAAAGATCTGTATTATACCTTAACCGGCGGAGTGCGGCGCCATCGGGTCATCAACCAATCGATTAAAAACAAATCGTGGGCACAGCTTCGGAAAGAAGCCGATCGGGTTGGCAAAAGCCAATCAACCAATAATCGTTTTTATATCATTAACTCGCAATACAATAAAATAAAATCACGCGTTCCATCTTTAAAAAATTATAAACGTGGAGCATCCTATGGTAAATCGGTCGAATATCACGATTTTCAGCTAGTCCTTGACCTGCTGAAAAAGTCTGGTGCCGATCCGCTGTTTATTTCTATTCCAGCTAATGGCCCTTGGTATGATTATACTGGCTTTCCAAAGTCAGGGCGAACAAGTTATTACAAACGAATTAAACAGCAGATTGAAAGAGAAGGCTTTCAAGTGGCCGACTTTTCCAAGCATGAATACGATCCGTATTTTATGAAAGATACGATTCATATCGGTTGGAAAGGCTGGGTTTATGTCGACCGGGCCATTCAAGATTTTACTGCTGGAAAACCACAAAGCAATCATGCCGTTCAAACACTCGTCGAAGCAAATAAATAGCCCGACGAGTGTTTTTGCTTTTAAGCTTTAATGTTACTTTTATATTTGCATTTGCAGCCAATCTCTTGTCCAACTAGGGTATAACAATAAACTAGTTCTTGGCAACAGGTTGGAGTATAATGATTTAAAATAGAACTATTCTGGGAGAGTGAAAGCCATGTTTTCAAATATTGGTGTACCTGGCTTGATTTTAATTCTTATTGTCGCACTGGTTATTTTTGGCCCAAACAAGCTGCCGGAGATTGGCCGGGCCTTTGGAAAATCATTGAGTGAGTTCAAGAAAGCAACTGCTGGAATAACCGATGATAGTAAAGAAGATATAAAACGGGAAATAACGGAAAGCAAAAAAGATGAAAAATAACAATAAAGGAAGGAGTGCCGGGACAATCCGCCACTCCTTTTGCCTGCTAATTCGCGGATACTGACCCAGCCGCCGGGTTGCGATTCTGTCATTTTATATAACCTGTCCTCCAGAGAAATTTGTCCCAGTTTACTGATGATTATTTCTTTTTCTTGGCCAATGCTTGGAACTGATTCATCAGTTTTTGACGGGAATCCTTGTTTCTGAGTAAATATGCTGTACCAAGCGTTAGAGTTGTCATCATTAATTTTTTCTTGTCCATTTTCTATGCCTCCTTCGCGATTTCTTTATATGTTCCCCCCATTTTTTGAAGTAAACACCCGATTGATTGTTTTGAAAATTTTTATAATTTTAAATTTACAGTTGAATGTTTTTGCAGTATGCTTGAAGTATGGTAGAACCCTTAGTCTCCTTTCCTATCTTATTTTTAGAGGGTGTTTCCCGGTGTATGATCATTTATTGATAGCGTTTGGCTGCTGGATCATCAGTGCTGCCATTCCTTCACTGCCACAAACCTACTCAGCAGCGCTGACCATCATCGGTTTTATTGCTTTTTTCCTCTTTTTAAATAATTTAAATGCAAAACTCAAACAACAATTTTTGGAAAAAGCCAAAGAAGCGGAGCACAATACAAAACGGAATCTGTCATCTTTCAGAGGAAAACTTGTTGCAGTGCGCAATGAGCGTTCACCTTTTCCTGATGATTTTTCCTGCCTTGTTTTTGACAATGGTGAAATCAACGTGTCACTTTTTTGCCGAAATACTGCTGTCATTCAAAAAGCGATAGAATTGGACAACCAATTATTAACTATTTATTATCAGGATTATCTTTTGATTGATATTGAGCTGTTTATAGACCATGGTTCGCAAAAACAATCTATATAACAGAAAAACGCCAGCCGTAAACAAGGCTGGCGTTTTTTACTATTGATTGCCACTGTATTGAATCATGCTCTTCATTTTTTCATTGTGCAATTTATATGCTGTAAGCAACTGGTTCAATAAAGCTTTTGCTTGTTGAGCATTGTTGGCCTCGACGGCAGTTTTTAAGTCATGGTATGTTTTCCAAGCTCCCATTTTCATCCCTTGATGGGCCTTTGCGATGTATTCTTCCTTTGTTATCTTACCGTCCTCATAGGCTTTCTTTAATGCCTGCATTTGCGCAATTTTGTTCTTTTTCCATTGTTCCCGTTTTTGAGTAAATTCAGGGCTATGCCATTTCTCGTGAAGAGTTTTCCCCTCTGTTAGAACCTTGTCCCACTCCTGGTTCTTTTCAGGGGTGTACTTTGCTACCCACGAACGAATTTGTTGATCTCTTTCTTGCATTTTCTCCTGCCATTTTTCATCGTTCATGGAATGGTGGTGGCCTTCATGGCAATCTTTATGAACCATTTTTGGCTGCTGTGTTTGCAGTTGTGCTGCAGCTACGACATTGGCCATTGATAGGCTTGGAATCGCTATCATGATTCCGAGAGCCATCAATATGATTTTCACGATCAATCCAACTCCTTTAGGTTAGAAATTTTTCTGTAGTTGAAAACCTAACCCAGATTATCATGCCCTTTCCACACGAAAATATTTACCATTTTTTTAAAATTTTTCTGCAAGTCAAGATTGTTTTGTTTTTAGCTACCATTCGTTTAAACTAGGATATACAGGAGCTATGGAAGGAGTGGCATAATGAATACTGAGATCAAGGCGTTCGTGTTTGATGTTTATGGAACTTTGTTCAATGTTCATTCTGTAAAAGAAAAAGCTGATGAACTTTATCCTACTAAAGGGGACGAAATCAGCCGTTTATGGCGGCAAAAGCAGTTGGAGTACTCTTTCTTGCGGCAGTTAATGGGCAAGTATGAACCCTTTTGGAAAATTACCGAAGATTCTCTACGTTACACAATTAACAGCCTCAAACTTGAACTTTCTATTGAGAAAATAAATACGTTAATGGAATCGTACCTTCATCTTTCCCCATACCCGGAAGTGGAAGAAGTTCTATCACAGCTAAAATCCAAAACGTTAGCTGTTTTTTCAAACGGGTCGCATGATATGCTTAACCCTTTGATCAAAAACTCGGGACTGTCATCGATTTTCAGCGAGCTCATTAGTGTCGATGATCGCAAACAGTATAAACCAACACCCGCAGCATATCATTATGTACTTGAAAGACTTAATCTTGAGCGCAGGGAAATTTTGTTCATGTCATCAAACGGTTGGGATATTAGCGGGGCACGCGCCTTCGGGTTTCAAACTGCCTGGATCAACCGAAATCAACTGCCAAATGAGGAATTGGGTTTAAGACCACACAGCATTTTTCCCGATTTGCGGGGAATGCTTACGAAAATTTAAGTAAACGTTAAACAGGAGCTATTTCCATTTGGAAATAGCTCCTGTTTGTTATTTTCCAATAAACATTTGCGACCAGTAATTGCCGGTTTTTGTAAAGCCAACACCGATATTGGTGTAATTCGGACTTAAGATATTTTTCCGGTGACCTTCACTGTTCATCCAGGCGTTGACAACTTGCTGAGCGGTCGGCTGCCCCATGGCAATATTTTCACCTGCAGTCCGATATGTTACACCAAAATCCCTCATCATGTCAAAAGGAGAGCCATACGTCGGGCTTGTATGTGAAAAATATCGCTTGGCGTTCATATCGTTTGTTTTCGCTTGGGCAACACGACTAAGTGATGGGTCTGCTTTTAATGGGGCAAGCCCATTTTTTTGCCGTTCTTTATTGGTCAAATCAATTACTTGCATGGCTACACTGCCAATACTTGCTGTCGATTGCCCAGCAGGCTGTTGTTGAGCAGGCGGGGGTGCCGGAGTTGCTGGAGTGCTTGCCCTTGGCGGCGTCGCCCCCCCCATTTTTGGCTGTTGAACGGTTCCTGGTTGATTCTTTACTGTTGGTCCAAAAGAGTAATACCAGAATTGGCCGTCTCCTACCCGTTTAGTATTCGGAAATTGATGACTCGGTGTCGTCGTGCTGTAAGAGTTTTGATCAATTGTAATAAACCCGTTGTTGACGCGCTGAACATCCGCTGCAGAAAACCGGTTAGGATTGGAAACCAAATCGCCGGTCGAAACGTTTGTAGGTCCATTGGGATTACGATAAGCGACATTGCGTGGCCCGTTCATGGCGTCATTGTTCGCATTATTCGCACAAGCTGCAAGCGATGCCGCCATTAACGCAGCAAGCGCCAGTTTCGTTTTTTTGTATCGCAATGTTCATTCCTCCTTCGACCTTTTCAAGAAAGGTCTTTTATAGCTTTTCCATCTGGCAAAATCATATAGTTGGAAAATAAAAAACCGCATAAAATTATGCGGTAGAAGAACAATTAGTATACATCTTTTTTAGTAAAAACAACGAAAGCAACGAATAAACTTGCTGCCCACCATACAAAAAGAACAAGCATAGAAAACGATAGTGTCATTCCTTCAATCGGAGGCGCAAGGCCTTTTAAATAATCCGTTAGCCGCAAATTTACCATAAAGAAATACTTGGCAGAATTCCAAGAGGAAACCATATTGCTAAGGATAGCTCCTGAAATTAGTGCTGCGAGCATAACGCCCATGCCGGCGGCAGTGCTTCGGATTAGTACCGAAAGCATAAAAGAAAGCGTACCAACGACGATCGATACGTACCAGACAAGTCCAAAATCCATCAATAGGTATTGCCACAACTCAAGAAGTTTGACAGATGATGTGTTCAATCCTGCTTTTGTTACGGAAAAACCAGTTAAAAATGGAGCTTGCCAGCCGCGATAGCCAAAAACCAGTCCAGAAATCAAGTACGATAGAATTCCGGCAAGGGCGATGATAAAAGAAATCGCGAGAATAAGCGTTATATATTTACTCAGTAGTATTTTCCATCTTCTTACAGGACGGGTTAGCAGTAACTTAATCGAACCAAGGCTGTACTCAGAGGAAACAAGGTCACTCGCAATCACCATGACCATGAGCGGTAAAAACAAGTCAATCGAATTTTCAAGAAAAATACGAATAAAAGTTGGCGCTCCTGGCTCGGTTGGATTTATGTTGTGATCAAGATAATATTGCTGCTGCTGAAGTGAGATTTGCAATTGCTTTTTCCATTCAGCAGATAACCTGCTGCTGCTTAGCCTGTTTTGCGTATCAATAATCTGTTGTTGCAAAATGGTTCGCCAGTCACTCGTCCCCAATTTTTCCCGCTGCGTTTGGATCGTTTTATACTGGGCATAGGTGAACAAAATCACCAATACACCGATGATCAGACCGATCACAAGCAAGCGTTTTTTTGCCAGCAGCTTCATCATTTCATTTTGAATCAATTTAGCCAATTTCCTCACCGCCCGTCAACTCTAGGAACAAGTCTTCCAGAACAGGCAATTTCCGGTTCATTTCCGTTACATCAACCCCGGCTTGTACAAGGCTTTTATTCCAGCCCGCTATTTTCTCACGGTTATATTCTGTTAAAATTGCACCCTCTTCTGTTTCTTCAATTTTTGTAAATCCCTTTAAAATTAGCTTCCCTTTTTCTATCGGCTGTACCCGCCACTCCACTCGTTCGCGATTTGCAAGCAGGTTAGCCACCGTATCAACACGGATCACTTGCCCCTTGGAAATTATTGCGACCCGGTCGCACATTAATTGGATTTCGCTTAGCAAATGGCTTGAGACCAACACACTTAGTCCCTCTTTTTCAGCCAAATAGCGGATAAACTTCCGCATCTCGCGAATACCTGCTGGGTCAAGCCCGTTTGTCGGCTCATCCAAAATCAGCACTTTTGGCCTGCCTAAAAGTGCTTGGGCAATCCCCAAACGTTGTCGCATCCCAAGTGAGTACGTTTTTACCTTATCGTGAATCCGGATTGTAAGGCCAACAAGCTCGACTACTTCTTTTATCCGCTCTTCCCCGATGCCTTCAAGCATGCGGGAAAAGTGCAGCAAGTTGTCCCAACCCGTTAGGTACGGGTACAGTTCTGGATTTTCGACAATACAACCTAAATGTTTAAGTGCATTTGAAAAATCGGTTTGCACATTGTACTCCCCAATTTCGATTGTGCCGCTTGTCGGTTTGATTAGACCGACGATCATCCGTATCGTTGTTGTTTTGCCCGCGCCATTTGGTCCAAGGAAACCAAATACCTCACCTTCTTTTAATTCAAAGGTTATGCCTTTTATGATTTCTCTTTTTCCGATCGTTTTTTTTATATTCTGTACCGATAATGTTGTCATCGCCATGATTCTTCTCCTTACCATGTAAGCAATGAAGCTACTCGTTCCGCAATTAAGCGATAGCCTTTTGTGTTTGGGTGAAATTTATCTGAGTAAAGATAATCATTTACTTTTAGTTCAAATAAATCAAATGTTGGCACAAAAATAATTTTTGGATAATTGGCGCTCAATTCCGCTGTATCGTAATTCCAGCGGCGAACAATTTTTGACATTGCTTTCCCTTCCTTTAATTCGATAAACGGATTATATAAACCAATCACAAAAACATTGGCACCGGTGTTCAACTGGCGAATTTTTTGAAAAATAACGCTTAAGTTGTCCAAGTATTTTTTTTCCGTTGCCGCAATTGTTCCAGTATTGTAATCGAGAAGACCTTGCCCACTGCGAAATAAATCATTGCCGCCAATCGTAATTAACAGGATGTCCGCCGAGGCGATTTGGCGTTGAACTTCCTTTTGCTGAACCTGCTGACGCAACTGATCGGAGCGCTGCCCATTTATTCCTAGATTTAAAAGGGTTGCCGGCTTGTTTGTCCGCTTTTTGATTTCATCCAAAAGATCACCCGTGTAACCTTTTCCGGTTTCATCCCCAGTTCCGCGTGTTAACGAATCGCCAATGGCAACAACGGTCAAGCCTTTTTTGTTTTCCACTTTATTGGCAGTTGTTGGAGCTTGTTTAAGCTTGTCCGGCTTTGCGGCATAATACTCATCCATTGTCCAGCCAAGACCAATCAGCCAAAGCAAGGTGAATAATGCAGAAACAATTGTAATCATTTGAATGATTCTTTTGCTCAAAACGTTCATCCTTTCAATCTTTTCCTATCTATCATTTAATCATATTTGGCATTGGAAGCAAAACCGGAGCACCAGGTTCATCTTTCTTAATCAAAACAAAAAACTGCCCTCCAATCGGAAGCCAGCTTTTCATTCTACTTAATTTTTGCGTAAATGCATGTATTTCGGGGTTCTTTTCCGTCAGCGGAAAGCATTTCCTTCTTCAAAATTGCCTCAAGGGAGAAGCCGATCCGTTCGGCAACTTTCCTGCTTCTGCGATTTTCAGGATCACAGCGGATTTCCACCCGCCTTGCACTAAGCTCGTTAAACGCAAAATGGGCAATGGCTTCAACTGCCTCTGTCATGTAGCCCTTGCCGCTATAACGGGAATCAATCCAATAGCCGATTTCAAATTTCGGCAAATTCCAATTTATCCGGTGCAACCCTGACGAAGCGATAAACATACCCGTTTCTTTGTGAAAAATATGCAAGCGCAAATCTTCACGAGCGAGAAATTGCACATGTGCTTTTCGTACATTTAGTTCAACATCTTCGATTGATTGGTTGGCGTGCGCCCACGGCATCCATGGCTTCAAGTCGTCCAAAGAGGCCTGTATCGCCTGATGAACAGCCTCGCCATCACCTGGTCTTGGCATCCGAATCAGCAATCTTTCGGTAAGAATTTCTTCTGGAAAGTTGAATAAAATGGGATTCAATTGGTACTCCTCCTTAGATGGATGTCTTCTTTAATTCGCTTCATCGAAAAGAAATTTCTGCATTCGACCAATCGTGAAACATTTTATACAAAAAAGGGGAACTCATTATTTTTTGATGGAATCCCTACTAGCTATTTTTGTGATTTCGGAAAGTGAATTTCAATCGTTGTTCCTTGCCCTTCTGCACTGGTAACCCTTGGCTTGCCATGATGTTTTTCAATGATCCATTTAGCAATCGATAATCCGAGTCCTGTTCCCTCTTGATTTGTCCTTGCTTTGTCCCCTTGATAAAACCGGTCAAAAATCTTTGGAAGATCTTCTTTGGCAATGCCGATCCCATTGTCTTCAATTTTCAAAAAAACTGTTGAACCAAATTGTCCACAAGATAGCTTAATGAGACCGCCTTCCTCTGTATACTTAATGGCATTGTCCAATAAAATAACAATCAACTGGTGGATTCTCTCCTTATCTCCAAGAAAAGAAACAGGTTCTGTTGCATTGATCAGTAATTTTTTTCCCTGGTACTCGACAATCTCTTCGTACTGCTGCTCGATTTCTTTTGCTAATTCATCCAACCTAAAAATGCTTTTCTTTACCTCAAGTTGATCAGAATCCGACCTTGCCAATGTCAGCAAATTGGCTACCAGCTTAGACAATCGTCTTGATTCATTCGATATTGTCGAGATATCAAGGATACGATCTTGGATTGTATTTGTGGGAGTACGGAACAATACATCGGTTTTTGCCTGGATAACCGCAAGCGGTGTCCGCAATTCATGCGAGGCATCTGAGACAAACTGCTGCTGTTTTTGCCAAGCCTTTTTGATCGGAACAAGCGCTCTGCCAGCAAGGAAATAACCGGCACCCACTGCACAGAGAATACCGATCCCAATTCCAATCAACATGATAAGTAACAATCTGTTTAGCAATTCTTTTTCAGAATTGATATTGCGAATTGCCTGAACGGTGATTTTTCCGATATTGGTATCGACCGTTACAGCCAAATAGCGGAATGTAAAATCGCCAATATCGGTATCGGCCGGATGATTTCTTACCTTCGGCCGGATTTGTTTTTCACTCCCCAAAAATAAATCCGCCTCTCGATTTTCCTTGAGCAAACGATCCTTTCCGTCCCAATATAACATGATGACCCGTGGATCCTTGCGCTGAAGCGGCTGAATCCCATCCTTAGGGGCATCTTGCCCCTGAAAACGACCGACCGCGTCAAATAGGGATCGATCCACATCCCTGTATAGCTGGTGCTCAGTATAAGAATAAACAATACTTCCGAGAATGCTGATTAACACAATAAAAACAAGGGAAATAATAACCGTTAACCGTATATGCGTTTTTTGAAACATTCGCGTCTCCTTTAATCTCCGTC
>JAKACS010000080.1 GCA_021821235.1 Bacillota bacterium | reverse complement strand
TCGGCACTTTGATCATCCGGTTTTTTTTATCAATTTGGTTAAGCGGGTCGAGGGCTTGTCGTTCAAGTACCCGGTCAAAATTATACGGTGCATCGATTTGGATCTTTTTTTCCCACACTTTTTACGATCCCATCCTTTTTGCATTTTTCCGTATTATAGCATGTTCCCGAGGAAAATAGGAAAAACCGAACTCCGGGGAATTCGGTTTAGTGGATTGTTTTTGCTAAATGATCAAGGCTTTTGAACTTGTAGCCGCGCTTTTTTAAGTCTTTAATGACTTTCTCCAATGCATCGGCGTTGTCTTTGGAAACTGTGTGCAGCAGCATAACGGCGCCCGGATGAACTTGTTTCATAATATTGTCATACGAATATTGCCAGCCTTTTTGCTGGTTTACATTCCAATCGACAAATGCAAGCGACCACATCACATGCGTATAGCCTAAATCTTTGGCCACCTTTAAAGTCCTCTCACTCATGATTCCTCTCGGCGGACGCAAATACTTCATCTCTTTTTGCCCTGTCAGCTCTTTTGTCCGGTCTCGGACTTTGTCCAACTCTTCCTGGATATCGGAATCACTGTTTGTGGTTAGATCGGGATGATACCAGGAGTGATTGCCGACAATATGTCCTTCTTTGACCATTCGTTTGACAAGCTTAGGAGCAGAGTTTAAGTAATGTCCCGTGACGAAAAAGGTTGCTGGCACTTTTTCTTTTTTTAAAACATCAAGGATTTTTTCGGTGTACCCATTTTCGTAGCCATTGTCAAAAGTAAGATACACTATTTTTTTCTTGGAATCCCCTTTGTAAAAACCACCGTATTTTTGCAGGAGGTTGTCAAGTTGGGCTCCAGCCTCGGCTTGTTGCTCATTCGCGCCTTTTTTGAACCCCCAATGGATGGGTTGATTGGATAGAGCAGCATATGCAGTCTGGGATAGTAGTAAAAAAAACAGTGGAATAATATACAAAAATTTCTTCATCCATGTCCCCCCTCGGTTTGTTTTTTTAGTGTTTGTCTAAATTGGGAAAACATGATTGGAATAAAAAGGGTTTTACTTTAAAGGCGGCTGATGGTACACTCTTCCTTTTGTTGTACCTGTTGAGGAAAGATGAAGATGAGAAAGATGGTAAGTGGCTATTCTGGTAGATGGAAGATGAAGAAATTCTCTCAGTTCCGCATTATTGACTGAAGTTTTGATAAGTAAGAAATAATCATGGATGGCTTGGATATGGGCATTTTTTGATATAGCGTGACAAAATGGGCAAATCCAATGGCCATGCTGGTAATTCATACCGATTAGATCGCATTTAGGACACTGAACGCCTGATATGATTTCGTTTTTGTCTATGTCATACTTTTCCAAAATATTTATCTGATTTGGGGTATGCTTCTTTAGCAGGAACCTTTTTATTTTATGAATCGATTTTTCATCGATCTGATCTTTTTTGTAAAACTTTTCATATTCATCGATTTTCTTTAACAGGTTATCTGCTTTGCAGACCCTTTTTTCGGCTTCATGGTAACTTGGACTGATAGTAATGGCTGCTGAAGTATTGCTTATGCAAACCAAATGTTCAAAAACCGGCCAAGGAAGTTCGTATTTTTCAAACATATATTTTAAAAGAATTTTGTGGCGGTTCACTTGGGTAAGCGGGTTTTGGTAAATATTATTTTTACCGTTAATTTCTTGCGTAAGCTGATTTTTCTCTAAAAGTAACGATCCAGCATAGTTTTTTCCTTCTATAATGAAATTGGCTTTTGGCGATAGAAGAAGGGCGTCAATTTGGAAGAAGGATTTGCCGATGGGAAGTCGGATATCGTGGAAAATGTGGTAGCGTTTTTCAGGAAGCAAACTTAAATAATATTGGATTCTTTGTTCCCCCTTGTATCCTGCATTTAATGTATCCCTTGTATGTTCGATTTCCTCCCTTTTCTTGTGATTTTTAGGTAATCTTCTCAGTGCCGCATCGTGCTGCTGTAAAATAATGGGCTTTGTCAAGTCTTTTTCAATCAAATGGATCCCTCCCTAAATTTTAGTCAAGATAAATTTCGCGAAAATATATTTGATTCCTGCTTTTTAAAAAATATTTTTTTACAAGTTCGAGGTTTTGTGACAAATTCATTGCGATTTTAGGGGGGATGGTTAAACTGGGGTAATCATAATGATAATTTTTCAGTAAAAAAGATGACTCGGCGAGATTATTGGCCGATTCGACGCGATTGGATCGGAATTCGACGCAATTTTGATTGAATTCGACGCGATCGGCCTGGAATTCGACGTCTTTGTCGAATTGCCCCTAATTCTTTTAGCCGCATGCAGGAAACTTTTTTGACTGCACTAATTATTCGACGCATTCCTGTTGGGATTCGACCACTTTGAGGACGAATTCGACGCATTTTACCTGGAATTCGACGCAATTTTGATCGAATTCAACGCGTTTAACTCGTAATTCGACGTCTTTGTCGAATTGCCCCTAATTCTTTCAGCCGCATGCAGGAAACTTTAATGATTGCACTGTAAATTCGATGCGTTCAAATCGGAACTTACGATTTCAAACGTAATAAGACCCCAACCGTGAGCCGATTGGGGTCTTACATACATCTTTAAAATACGCGTTCTTTAAACTGGGCTAATTTTTCCAAGGAGGATTTGTCGACGTCGGCATGCAGGCTGTGACCGTGTGAATCCATTGTAACAACTGCGGTGAAGCCTTCTACTTTCAGATGCCACATGGCTTCAGGGATACCGAAGTTCATCAGGTCAACGCCTTCAACTGATTTGATGCAGTCGGCATAGTATTGCGCTGCGCCGCCGATGGCGTTTAAGTAGACGCCGCCGTGTTCTTGGAGGGCAGCAAGCGTTTTCGGACCCATGCCGCCTTTGCCGATAACAGCGCGGATGCCGAATTTTTTCATAATATCGCCTTGGTACGGCTCCTCGCGAATGCTGGTAGTCGGGCCGGCAGCTTTTACATGCCAGTTGCCCTCTTTATCCTTCAACATAACCGGACCGCAGTGGTAGACAATTTGCCCGTTGAGGTCAACTGGAGCGTCATGGTCCATTAAATATTTATGGATCGCATCCCGTCCTGTGTACATCATGCCATTGATTTGCACTACATCGCCAACTTTTAGCGAGCGAATTTGCTCTTCGCTAATTGGCGCCTGAAGGGTGATTACCTCGTCGGTCGAAGCCTGAGCAGTTTGTTGATCGGCCTCAGTCTGGGAAAAATCAGTGTCCTCACCTTCCTGATACATCCAATCGTTAATTTCACCTGTTTCGGCATCAATATGGACACCTAAGCGGCGGAATGCCCAGCAATTGTAGGCAACGGAAACATAAAAGCTTGCAGGAATCCGGTTCATCACGCCAATTTTACAGCCCAAAAGGGTTGCTTCGCCGCCAAAGCCCATTGTTCCAATTCCCAATTGATTTGCTTTCTCCAAAATGTATTCTTCCAGTTTGCGAAGGTCTTCATTTGGATTCACGTCATCGACGGAGCGGAACAGCTGCTCTTTTGCCAAATCATAGCCGGCGGTACGGTCTCCGCCTATGCCGACACCAATAAAACCGGCGCTGCAGCCTTGTCCTTGAGCTTGATAAACCGAATGCAAAATGCACTTGCGGATCCCATCCAAGTCACGGCCAGCACGGCCAAGGCCTTCAAGTTCGCATGGAAGGCTGTACTGAATATTTTTATTTTCACAACCGCCGCCTTTTAAAATTAGGCGAACTTCGATGTAATCCTTTTCCCATTGGTCAAATTTAATGATCGGTGTACCGCCGCCTAAATTGTTGCCGCTGTTTTCGCCCGTTAACGAGTCAACGGAGTTCGGCCGGAGTTTACCTTCTTTTGTTGCCAGAACGATCGCATTTTTAATTGCCTCTTTAAGTTCCAATTGATTCACGCCAACAGGCGTTTTAATTTTAAAAGTGGGCATGCCAGTGTCTTGGCAGATCGGCGAAACATTGTCGTCCGCCATTTTAATATTGTTGGTGATGGTTGCCAAACTCATCGCCGCTCTTGTGCCGGCGTTTTCCTTTTCCTTTGCGGCCTTTACTGCGCGCCGTACATCTTTTGGAAGTTTCGTTGATGTATCCACAATCAGCTTGTACATGCTTTCTTCAAACTTTGCCACATTCATTTTTCGTATCCCTCTCCCCTGTGTCCAAATTGCCATCTTCTAAATTTTACAACGATTTACGGCTATAATTATACTCCTATACGAAGTTGATTAAAAGATTTTGCAACCGATTTCACTTCAGCCGCAGACTAAAAAGCTATGCACCGCTTCTTGTCGAGCCATTCCTATGAAAAAAGAGCCAATTTCGTCTGGCTCTCACATGTCGCGATGCTTGAACTCGCGGATTTTCGAATCAAGTTCGTCAATAATGGAAATCATTCTGTCGACGTCTTCCAAATTAGCCGCTTCCGGATCAATTGCCTCCAATAAATCAAGGAACATATTCAAACGCTGTTTTAAAAAATCTACTTGTTTATTCTTGTCGTGAATGTCTTTGCCCATATTGTTCTCCTTTCCAATCCCGTATTCATCCTATCGAAATCTTGTCAGATTGGCAATGCCTGTCTTTAGTTTGCCCAGAATACTAACTGCTAAGAAAAACCTAAGAAACCTCGCCGATTGGCGATCCATTTTGATTCCCGTTTTTACCGTGAACCACCGATTTCGGGAATCATACCACCTCTTTGATTCCCGTTTTTGCCGCGAACCATCGATTTTGGGAATCATAGAACCTTTTTGATTCCCATTTTTGCTGTGGCCGATCGATTTTGGGAATCATAATCCCTTTTTAATGACCGTTTTGCCCTTAACCATCGATTTCGGGAATCATACACCCTCTTTGATTCCCGTTTTTGCTGTGAACCATCGATCGACCTGATTTTTCCCACTTACTCGTATTTACTGGGCGTTAGACACTTCCATCACTTAGATTTTCTTACATTCTTCAGACGTTAGACATTTCAATTAACCCGGTTCCCCCCTTTACCTGGTATATACTGGGTATTAGACACTTCTATCATGCAAATCTTCCCATTCAATGGTACCCAATGGATAATTTCATTCTGATCCGCGAAAAAAAGAACCACAGCCTTTTGCTGTAGTTCTTTTTCACCTTATTTGTTTTTTTGGTTTGGCGTTTCCTGGCCGCCGTAGGTATGTTTCCCGCTTTCGTTGTCAGAATTGAGACCCACTGACTGATCCTCGTTTTTTTGGCCGCCGTAAGTTTCGTTGTTGTCTTTGAGATCCGCTGCTGACTGGCCCTCGTTTTTTTGACCGCTGTATGTGTGTGTCTTGCTCTCATTGAGACCCGACGACTGATCATTTGCATTGGCATCCCCGGCTTGTCCACTTTGATCGCTTAAGCCTAAGCTGCTCTCGGTGCCAAACGTTTCAATTTTTGTGGTGCTATTGCCGGCCGCTTCTGTTTTTAATTTTTCACTCTCATTGCTATTTTCACCAGCGGCAGCATCTAATTTTGCGTGTTCATCCGTTTGTGTTTGTGAACTTCCTTCAGTCGATTTACCGGATGATGAGTCTTCCCCTTCATTCCCGCCAGGCAAATTCGCAATCCCTTTTAATTCACTGCCGGCATCGACAATTTTAGAGCCGATTTGCTTCAGATCGTCTTTCGCTCCTCTGACAGTGCTCAACGCATCGCTTGAGACGGCTTTAAAATCGCCCATTTTGCTAAATAAGTCTTCGTTCAGCCGTTCATAGAGCTTTTGGGCATCGCTAAGCGCTTCTTTTAAAACATTTGTTACCTGATTAAATTGCGAAACCATCTGCTCTTTCATTTCACTCGGGTTTTCTTTGACACCGCTAAGCATTTTTTGCGAAGTTGTTTTTAAATCAACGGCTGTCTCTTTCAATTGGGTTCTTGTTTTGGCGTCGATCAGGGAAAAAACACCGCCGATTAACCCGCCAATCACAATCCCTTTCATCAACATGCTATTTTTCTCATTTTCCGTCATCTGCTGTGCCATCCGTTATTCTCCTCCATTTCGAATTTTTAAAAGCTTGTATAGGATAACTTCCCGCTTAGCGGAAAAATAAACAAAAACTCCTGCTTCAATTGAGCAGGAGCTGTATTTTTTCAGCGCGGCCGTTCGGTCGCTAAGAAACCAAACGAAACATAATCTTGAACCGGGATCCATGCGCCAATTCCTTGGGAGGTAACATTTTTAATCACGATAAATTTTTTGCTTCCTTTTAGCATCAAGTAGACTTCACCGTAAGTTACTTTTCCTTTTTCATTTACAGCCGGTGCATATGCGTACAAATACCCAAGACGATTGGCTGGAATGTTATAGACGTGGTCGTTCTTTGTTCCGCCGCCAATGACGGTTTCAAACGCAAGCGGCAATTTCGTTTTTTGCGTTGCTTTCAGAAGCATCATTTTTTTCACATCTTCAGCATTGGAAATTTTGGCTGTTAAACCGCCCCGAATGATTTTCTGTGCTTCCTGAACGTAATGAATTTGATACGGTACCTTTCCGCCGCGATTGTCAAAATAATTAGTATTGATTTTTTGAAACTCCCAATTTGGCGAGGTTTCAAGCGACTCATAATTTAGCGGCCATTGCCCAAGGTAAATAATTGCCCGGTAACCAAGCGCAAATGGCGTGCTATTAATCGTTGTTTCATTCAACATGCGAATTAAATCAGGATTTTCAATTTTGATTTTTGAAGTCTCGATTAACTTTTTCGTTAAGTCGCTTGGCTGCAGTAACGGCAAATCCTGCGTTGGATTTGGATACGTATTTTCTTTTGTTATATTGCGAACGGAAGAAGGCACTTGATACTTCATCGGTTCTACTTTTTTTGTTGCTTTTTCAGCTAAAGCTGCTGGTAAAAATAAGAGCATTAATGACAGCACAAGCAGGATAGAAGCAAGCTTTTTCACTTTGTTGACTCCTTTCGCATATGGCATGTCAATAGTTTTTTCGAAGTTCCACAATATTATCCATCGAAGCAAGAAATTCCTGCATGAAAACGTAACCAAATTGTAATATTGGATACCTTTACAATATATTTACTTTTTCCTATAATAAACTTAACCTTTTACAGAGGGGGGATGAAATCAATTCGCTCGAGATGAATTTAAAGGAGGTTGGGATTTATTCAGCATTCGTGTTTTTCGCTTGAAAGACAAACATGAAGGTCGGTGATAGATGGTCCCAAAAAAGCGATTGATTGTTCCCAGGATAAAGGATGTATTGATACTTAGTGAAAAATAAAGAAGACTCTGCGCTGATTTTTAGCACAGAGTCTTTGTTTTTTAAAGAAGGAAAAAACCTAAGCCCATAATAAAATAGGCAGCAATCAATGTTAATCCTTCAAACCAATTGGATTCTCCATCATTGGAGATCACCACCATCAGCAATACAGACGAAGCCATGGAAATTAATTCCGGCCAGCTAAATAACAGCGGCATCGTTTTTTCAAAGAGCAGCGAGATCAAGACAAGGACGGGAAGGACAAACATGGCGACTTGCAGCGTTGAACCGATGGCGATCTCTACTGCGATATCCATTTTATTTTTGAAAGCCATCAAAACGGCGGAGGCATGCTCGGCCGCATTGCCAACAATCGCTACGATAATGACACCGATAAACAGTTCGGACCAACCAAAAGTGTCCGCTACATATTCAAAGGTTTTGACAAGACGTTCGGATAAATAGGCCACTGCCAGTGTTGCCGCGGCTAAAATGGCCATCGCCTTCCATTTCCCCCACTCTGGCTTTTCTCTAGCATGCTGCACTTCTTCGGATTCATGCTGATAAACACCGCGATGGGTCACAAGTTTAAAAAACAAAGCAGCCAGATAGAGAATGATGAGAACAATCGAAATGCCAATGCTTAAGGACAAGGTTTCGCTGTTTTTCAAATTCAATGAAAACACTTCCGGAATCACAAAAGCGACGATAACTGCAAACATTAATAGACCAGAATTATGGCGAGCATCAAATATATTAAATTCCTGACGTTTAAATTTCAGTCCGCCGATAAAAAACGAAAGACCGGCAACAAGGAGCAAGTTGCCAAGCACAGATCCGGTTAAAGATGCTAGGACAACGGCGACAAGTCCCTCTTTTAAGGCGAAAATTGAAATAATTAATTCGACCGCGTTTCCAAACGTTGCATTCAGCAGGCCGCCGATCCGCGGTCCGGAAACAATCGCAAGGCTTTCCGTTGCTCTTCCCATGTAACCGGCCAAAGCAATAATCGTCAAACAGTACAGAATAAACAGCAGGATATTCGACCAGTGCAGCCATGTTCCAATCACGGACAAAGGTACACCAATAAAAGTCATCAACATAAACACTCGGTTTGCCACGATCTTCCCACCAACCTTTTAAAGGATTTTATTTGATTGGGCTCCATTCTATTCTATCCAACTGAAGCCAATAAATTGCTTTTGATTTTATGGACGCAAAGAAGAAAAATGTCCCAGAAAAATATTCATTAATTCTTCACATTTTTTTGCTACAATGACCCTATCCGCAAACAAAAAAGAAGGGATGGTAATTTCATGATTGGAAATGATCTATTTAATATTGGCGGTTTTAAGATTGCAACACACGGGGTTGGAATTGCCGTAGCGTTTTTAGTCGGAATTTGGCTATCTGTCCGGCTCGCAAAGCGGCAAGGCTTTGACCCTGAAATAGTGTTGGATTTCATGATTTATGCCATCATTGGCGGCGTTTTGGGAGCACGCTTGTGGTATGTCATTTTGAACATCGGCTATTATGCAAGCAACCCTGTGAAAATCCTTGCTGTTTGGGAAGGTGGACTAGCCATTCAAGGAGGAATTTTGGGCGGGATTGCAATTGGCATTTGGTTCGCGAAGAAACGGAACATTTCCCTTTGGCAATTTGCCGACATTCTTGCACCTGGACTCATTCTTGGGATGGCAATCGGCCGCATCGGCGATTTCTTGTCCGGTGGTGAATATGGGATTGTTTCCGAAAGATTTGGTTTTGTTTATCAAAAGCCGGGAACAGACGCCTACATGGCAAACGGTCCAGTCCCCCTTGTACCAGCCGTTTTGTATGAAGCATTAGGAGATTTACTGATCATGTGGTTTTTGCTTGCCGTGAAAAAAGACAAGTTGCCTGAAGGCTTCAAGTTTTTATGGATGCTAATTCTCTATTCGATTGTTCGCTTTTCATTGGAATTCGTCCGCGGCGATAGCATTTTAATCTTTTTTGGCCTGCGCAGTGCTCAAGTAACGAGCGTATTAACGATTCTTGTTACAGCTTATATCATGATGCGCCGTAAAGAAAAGTTAGGGAAAAAATCATCCCCTTCCACCTGAAGACACTTTTGGTGGGATACCCATTTTCAAGCTTGCGAAAAATTTAAGTGCAGAAAAAAATCATTTTACCCTCCTCAACCAATGGAAATATGATATGATTGAGGAGAAATCAAATAGGACTTTTTTGCTGTCATCGCTTAGATGGCAGCTTTCGTCTTTTTTAGGGATGATGAATTTGATTCTTTTTCTCATTAAAAACAAGTGGAGGGGATGAAATGGGTTGTCATACAGATGGGTTAATGAAAACGAAGACAC
>JAKACS010000079.1 GCA_021821235.1 Bacillota bacterium | reverse complement strand
TTAGTTCTAAAACAGTCATGTTTTTAACTGCTTCAATGATTTGTTCTTTTGTCATGATTAAATTTCCTCCTTAGTTTTGGTTCATTTATTGGTTAAACGATTGAATTAGCTTACGCGCCTTGTTCTTCTTTTTGGTCTGCAACAGCTTTTGCAGCAAGAGCAAGATTGCGGATTGGAGCTTGAAGGACGCTGAGTAACATAGAAAGCAAGCCTTCGCGTGATGGAAGTTCAGCAAGAGCTTTAATTTCTTCAACTGTCGCAATGTTTCCTTCAATCACACCTGCTTTAAGTTCAAGTGCTTCATTCTTTTTCGCAAATTCATTTAAGATTTTCGCCGGAGCGACTACATCTTCATTACTGAACGCGATTGCGTTTGGACCTGTTAATGCTTCGTTCAAGCCTGAAAGTTCAGCAGCATCAGCCGCACGGCGAGCCATTGAGTTTTTGTAAACTTTGAAGTCAACACCTGCTTCGCGAAGTTGTTTACGAAGTTCAGTTACTTCGCCAACTGTTAGTCCACGATAGTCAACCACAATCGTTGATTTGCTGTTTTTTAGCTTTTCAGCAATTTCGCTTACAATTTGTTTCTTTTGTTCGATTACGCTGCTCATTCTTACACCTCCTGTAGATTGTCTACATTCATACCAGGCAAATAAAAACCTCCATATCAATTACAGACATGGAGGTAGTATACAATAGCTTAATCCAGCAATTCTATCGTATTACCTCGGCAGGATATTAAGCCCTTTTGGCTCCTGCTGTCTACGGTACAAATGTTTAATTTATTTCAAACAACAAAGAGTATTATATACAAATTCCCTTTTGCTGTCAACAAATTCATTTTATTTTGCGGCAGCAGATGAAGGATCTACTTTTACGCCAGGACCCATCGTTGAAGTAACGGTAACATTCTTCATGTATGTCCCTTTCGCAGCAGCTGGTTTTACTTTTAGCATTGTGTCAAAAATTGTGTTGAAGTTTTCAACAAGTTTTTGATCTTCGAAAGATGCTTTCCCGATTGGAACATGAATATTTCCGGCTTTATCAACACGGTATTCAACTTTACCAGCTTTGATTTCATTGATAGCTCTTGTAACATCAAAGGTAACCGTGCCTGTTTTAGGGTTTGGCATTAAGCCTTTAGGCCCTAATACCCGGCCAAGTTTACCAACCTCACCCATCATGTCAGGTGTTGCGACGATTACATCAAATTCAAACCAACCTTGCTGAATTTTGTTGATGTACTCTGCGTCACCAACAAAGTCGGCACCCGCTGCTTCCGCTTCTTTTACTTTCTCGCCTTTTGCGAATACTAATACGCGCTGCGTTTTACCTGTTCCATTCGGAAGAACAACTGCACCGCGGATTTGCTGATCCGCTTTCTTTGGATCAACCCCAAGACGGAAAGCAACTTCAACGGTTGCATCAAATTTTGCAAAATTTGTTTTTTTCACAAGTTCAATTGCTTCTGTAATTGGGTATGCTTTTGTACGATCAATCAGCTTTACAGCTTCTACGTACTTCTTGCCTTTTTTCGCCATTTTAAATTTCCTCCTTGATTGTGGTTTTAGCGGAATAACCTCCCACGACAAAACAGAGGGCGCCTGACTCACGACACCCGAAGCTAGACAGAATAAAGGTTGCGAGTGAACAGATCAACTTCGCAACCTCCAGTGACATCCTAACAGTTCCGCATGGATTAATTAGTCTTCGATAACGATTCCCATGCTGCGTGCAGTACCTTCAACCATGCGCATTGCTGCTTCTACGCTTGCTGCGTTAAGATCTGGCATCTTTTGTTCCGCAATCTCGCGTACTTTGTCACGCTTTACTGTTGCTACTTTATTACGGTTAGGCTGGCCTGAACCAGACTGAATTCCAGCTGCTACTTTTAAAAGAACGGCAGCAGGAGGAGTTTTCGTAATAAATGTAAATGAACGGTCTTCAAAAACCGTGATTTCAACAGGAATAATTAATCCAGCTTGATCTGCTGTACGAGCGTTAAACTCTTTACAGAATCCCATGATATTAACACCGGCTTGACCAAGAGCAGGTCCAACTGGCGGCGCTGGATTTGCTTTACCAGCAGGGATTTGCAATTTAACTACTTTAATTACTTTTTTAGCCACGAGACACACCTCCTTAAAGTCCGTGATGTGGTAATAGGGATTTACCCTCCCACTCAGGCAATCTTCTTTATATAAAATAAAGAACTTGACAAAATGTCTTGTCTCTCTCTGAGACATACTGACCTATGAAATATTAACATTTTTTGTGATTGATTTCAAGTTATTTTGGATTATAATTTATCAATCTGTGTAAAATCAAGCTCTACTGGCGTGTCCCGGCCAAACATATTGACAAGCACTTTCAGCTTCGCTTTGTCTTTATCCATTTCTTCAATGACGCCTGTAAAGTTTGCGAACGGGCCAGTTGTCACTTTGACTGTCTCACCCAATTCATAGTCAACATCGACCCGTTTTTCCTCAACACCCATGCGCTTCAGGATCACACCGACCTCTTCCGGCAGGAGCGGAGTCGGCTTTGATCCAGAACCCGCAGAACCGACAAACCCGGTAACACCAGGCGTGTTCCGGACGACATACCATGAATCATCTGTCATCACGAGCTCTACTAACACATAGCCCGGGAATACTTTTCGCTTTACAACTTTTTTCTTACCGTTTTTCATATCGGTCTCTTCTTCTTCAGGAACGATTACCCGAAAAATTTTATCCGCCATTCCCATTGATTCAACACGTTTTTCCAAATTCGCTTTTACTTTATTTTCGTAACCGGAGTACGTGTGCACAACATACCAATTCTTTTCCATTTATCAGGACTACTCGTCCGTCCCTCCCTAAGTTATGATCTATCGCTTATTCCGCTTCATTTTTTGACCAAATGAAAAAACCCGTCACCCGGGCTTTACACAAAATTTCCTGTATTGTCTACCATTATACCATAAAACAGTAATTGTTATTCAAGAATTAACCGAATCAATTTGGAAATTCCTAAATCCAAAACTGCAAAGAACAGTGAAAAGAAAATAACAGTTGTTAATACTGTAATCGTATAACGAGTCATTTCACCGCGTTTCGGCCAGCTGACTTTTCTCATTTCACGGGTAATTTCGCTAAAAAACTTCGTAATGCGCTGCATCCTGTAACCTCCAACTAACGGAATAAGCATAATCAATCGATCTAGATCTATTTTGTCTGGCGGTGTGTCGTTTGCGCGCCACACACTTTACAAAACTTTCTTAACTCTAGCCGTTCGGTTTGTGATTTTTTACTGGTTGTTGTATAATTTCTTGACCCGCATTTTTCACAAGCGAGAATTACTGTGGCACTCATTTTTTTACACCTGCTGTTATTCAGACTTATGTCCTTAAAAAATGTACCATGGCACCTATTTAATGTCAATGACTGCAGGGAGAGTATTCATACAAATGACATTTCCTATAAAGCGCTATTGCAGGCAAGCCGGATTTGGGAACATCAGACTTAGTGCGAAAATTCACGGATTTCTAGGTACCGTTCCAATTTTCTTTTAACACGCTGCAGGGCATTGTCAATCGACTTCACATGCCGATTTAACTCTTCAGAAATTTCCTGATAGGATTGTCCATCCAAATAGAGTGCTAACACTTTTCGCTCTAAGTCGCTCAGTAATTCTGACATTTTCACTTCAATATGGTCAAATTCTTCTTGATTGATAATCAATTCTTCCGGATCAAGAACTTTTGCCCCGGACAGAATATCCATCAATGTCCGGTCCGACTCTTCATCAAAAATTGGCTTGTCCAAAGAAACGTAGGAATTTAAAGGGATATGTTTTTGCCTCGTGGCGGTTTTTATCGCGGTAATGATTTGTCTCGTAATACACAGCTCGGCGAAAGCTTTAAAAGACGTTAGCTTGTCCTCCCGAAAATCGCGAATGGCCTTGTAGAGACCGATCATTCCTTCTTGCACAATATCTTCCTTATCAGCCCCAATTAGAAAGTAGGACCTTGCTTTCGCCCGTACAAAATTCCGATACTTGTGTATCAAGTAGTCCAATGCTTCACTTTCACCTTTATGAACTAGCTCAACTATTTCCTCATCTTCAAGTACTGTGTAGTGCTCATTGAATGTCATTCCGATGTCAGCGCTCACCAGGTTCCCTCCCTTACCGTACAACATAGTTAGAAATATTATACAGTAGGAATTTTTTAAACGTCAACGCTTACTTTTTTCCTCTGCGCCATTTTTCGAAAATTTCCGCTATTTCTTCGCTAATTGGAATTTTGGAAATGGGTTTCTTTTCTTGAATTTTCTTTACCTTTCTTTCGATTCCTTTTTCAATTGCATTCATTTCATTTAACAGCTCGCGGGCAGATATTCTTAAAGCTCCCTGTCCGAAAATTGCCCATTGTTCCGTTAAATCGGATGTCGCCACATGGATTTGCGTTTTTCGATTGTTTAAACGAATTGCCATTTTTTCAATCCGCTCGTCTGCTGTTTCGTTTTTGCTTGTAAAAATAACTTCCACCTTATGGTTTTTATACTTTTTTTCTGTTCCTTCAACAAAATAAGCATCAAATACGACAATGACTCGGTAACCCGAATATGCCTGGTATTCCGCCATTTTTTCGATCAATTTATCGCGTGCTGCCGCTAAATCCTTCTCCTTTAATGCCTTCAATTCCGGCCAGGCGCCAATAATGTTATAACCGTCAACAATTAAGATGTCCATTTTCGATCACTCAATCGGGTGCCGCTTCCGGTAGACCTCATACATCAACAAGGCTGCAGCAACAGAAGCATTTAAGGATGTAACTCTTCCCGCCATCGGCATTCTAACAAGGAAATCGCATTTATCACGAATTAGCCGACCCATTCCTTTCCCCTCACTGCCGATCACAAGACCAAGCGGCAATTGAGCATCCAAGCTGCGGTAGTCATCCGCTCCCTTAGCATCCGTTCCAGCAATCCATACCCCACGCTCTTTTAATTCATCAATGGTTCTCGCCATATTGGTAACCCGGACAACGGGGATGTATTCAATTGCACCTGTTGAAGCCTTCGCTACAGTAGCTGTCAGACCGACCGCTCTTCGCTTTGGAATAATAATGCCATGCGCCCCAACCGCATCTGCTGTTCGCATAATGGAACCTAAATTATGGGGATCTTCAATCTCATCGAGCAGCAAAAAAAACGGCTGTTCCTTTTTTTCCTCTGCTGCGTGAAATAAATCATCAAGTTCTGCGTATTCGTAAGCTGCAACATACGCCAGAACGCCTTGGTGATTGCCCTCGGTCAATTGATCAAGTTTTTTCTTTGGCACGAACTGGATAAAAACATTCGCCTCTTTGGCAAGCTGGATCATTTGCTGCATTTGCCCGCGCTGAGATCCCTCCGCTACAAGGATCTTATTAATATCACGATGGGACTTAAGAGCCTCAATGACTGGATTTTTTCCAATGATGTATTCCTGTTCCTGATTCATCGGTTAACTCCTTTCTTTATTCCATCAACATATGAAAAAGCTTCCCGGATCAGCTCCTCCATCCGCCCAACTTCTCCTTTTAAAAATAAATAACCCATCAACGCTTCAAATGCAGTGCTGTGCCGATATGTCTGAACATCCGTATTTTTTGGCACTGTACCCGACTTGGCGTTCCGTCCCCTTGTGACGACGGCGAGCTCTTCCTCTGTTAAAATTGCCTTATCAAGCAATTGGAAAAGTATTTTTGACTGCGCTTTCGCCGAGACATACATTGTTCCTTCTCGATGCAGCTTGTTTGGCCTCACCTTCCCACTTTGGAGAAGGTGATGCCTTACATATGTTTCAAATACTGCATCCCCCATATAAGCAAGTGCCAGGCTGTTCAGCTGTTTCGGATCCGGATTTTGTTCGTATGAAAGCATGAAATTCAGCCTCTTTTCCATCTTGTTCCCTGGGGTGTATCCTCTAAAACAATATTCATTTCCTTCAACTGATCGCGAATCTGATCGGATAATTGAAAATTGCGATCCTTGCGTGCCTGATTGCGTTTTTCAATCAGCGCATCAATTTCCTCATCAAGCAGTTCTTCGTTTCCAAGCGACAGACCGAGAACATCGAACAATTCCTCAAACGTTTTTAAAAATGCATCAATCACTTCTACCGCTGTGTTTTTCTCCAACAGATAATAGTTTCCAAGCTTCGATAAATCAAATAAAACGGAAATGGCATTCGCCGTATTAAAATCATCATCCATTTCGTTGATAAATTGTGCTTTTACTTCAGCGATTTTATCGAACCATGTCTGGTTATTATCCGTTAAGTTTGCGCTTGCCTCCCGGCGGTGTTTCAAATTTTGATATGAAGTAATGAGCCGTTCGTAAGCTGCCTTTGTACTTTCCAATAATTCTTCACTGTAATTAATCGGATTGCGGTAATGCACCGTCAGCATAAAAAATCTTAATACATGCGGATTGTGCTTTTGAATAATATCATGTACCAGCACGAAATTCCCAAGCGATTTTGACATCTTTTCATTGTCAATATTGATGTAGCCATTATGCATCCAGTAGCGGGCAAATGGTTTACCTGTTAATGCTTCCGACTGAGCAATCTCATTTTCATGATGAGGAAATGTCAGATCCTGGCCGCCGGCATGGATATCAATGGTTTCCCCGAGATATTTCTTTGCCATTGCTGAGCATTCAATATGCCAGCCTGGTCTGCCGATGCCCCAAGGACTTTCCCAATAAATTTCGCCTTCTTTTGCCGCCTTCCATAGCGCAAAATCCAATTCATCCTGCTTTTTTTCTCCAACTTCAATTCGTGCACCCACCTGAAGATCATCGATGGATTGATGAGAAAGTTTTCCGTACCCTGTAAATTTCCGAGTACGGAAATAAACATCGCCTTCCGACTCATAGGCGTAGCCTTTTTTTATTAATTGCTCAATAAACTCAATAATAATGTCCATGTTCTCCATTACGCGCGGATGTACATCGGCTGTATGGCAGCCCAATGCAGAAACATCCTCGAAGTAAGCTTTGACAAAGCGATCGGCAATGGTTGGGACATCCTCACCAAGCTGTTTTGCAGCCCGGATCAATTTGTCATCAACGTCGGTGAAATTGGATACGTATTGGACATCGTAGCCTCTATACTCAAAATAACGGCGAACCGTATCAAAGACAATGGCCGGACGTGCATTTCCAATATGGATATAGTTATAGACAGTCGGACCGCATACATACATCCTTACCTTGCCTTCTTCTAGCGGCACAAATCTTTCTTTTTTACGTGTTAATGTATTATAAAGTTGAATTGTCATACTGCTTACTCCTTTCATTTTTCACCTGTTCCAGCATTTCTCTTAATCGAGCAACCTCTGCTTCTAATGCCTTAAAGTGGTCTGAGATCGGATCAGGCAAGTCCCGGTGATTCAAATCTTTTTTCACCCGCTTGCCATCTTGGATAACAACGGTTCCAGGAACCCCGACAACTGTAGAATTGGGCGGAACGTCTTTTAAAACGACTGAGCCTGCACCAATTTTTGAATTTTCGCCAATCGTGATCGATCCGAGAACTTTTGCTCCAGTCGCAATTAACGCATTGTCCATAATTGTTGGATGCCGCTTTCCTTTTTCTTTTCCTGTCCCGCCAAGGGTGACTCCCTGAAAAACGGTCACATTGTCGCCAATTTCGCAGGTTTCGCCAATCACAACGCCCATGCCGTGATCGATAAAGAACCGGCTGCCGATTTTGGCTCCAGGGTGAATTTCAATTCCCGTTAAAAACCGGCTGAACTGCGATACTGCTCTTGCCAAAAAATAAAATTTTCGCTTATAAAGGGCATGGGCAATCCGGTGGAACCATATAGCATGCAAACCCGAATACGTTAAGATGACCTCAAAATAATTCCTTGCGGCAGGATCCTGTTCAAACACAACTTCCAGATCTTCTTTTAACCGTTTAAACATTTGCTTTTCCCCCCATCATTCTTCCTTAAATGCATTTCACAACACCCATCCCTAGCTGTCCTGTCGATACATGCCTATTCCTGACCCTTAATCAATCAAACACGTCCGGCTGTCGAACCGCTGCAAAGACATCGTAATTTCCGCCTTCCGAATCCGTCCCGATTAGCTAAAAAAGCGTCCCTGTCATAAATGACAGAGACGCTTTGGCGCGGTTCCACTCTGTTTAGGCCAGCTCACCACAAACGGTAAGTAAATGGCCTCAACTTTGTCCTGTTAACGGAAGGCTGCCGCCCAAATCTACTCGGTAAATAACTTTCGACCCGGGACTCCAAGGTGCACTTCAAAAAACGAGTGGCTTGAACCACTTTCAGCCGATGATGGTTCTCTCTAAAAAGCATCGTTTTTCTACTTTTCCTCTTCTACATTTTTTCTTATTTGTTTTTCTTTTACTATATTATATTTTCGCTTAAATGTTAACTAATAATATTGCGAAGCCGTGTCAGTACTTTTTCCTTGCCCAATAACTCAATCGCTTTTGGCAAATCAGGTCCGTGCGTCTGCCCTGTCACTGCCGCCCGAATCGGCATAAATAGATTTTTCCCCTTCTGTCCAGTTGATTTCTGCACAGCTTTCATCGCTGCCTTAATTTCATCTGCTTTGAAGGCTTCAAGCCGATCCAGCTCCTGAGCGAATGCGGACAGCACTTCTGGCACCTGTTCTCCGGCTAAAATTTCCTTCGCTTCTTCTTCATATTCTGCTTCATTCATAAAAAACATATCCGTTAACTCGACAATTTCAGCGCCGTAGCTCATTTTTTCCTGGAATAATTCAATAAGGCTTCGTGCCCAGGTAGTTTGCTCTTCAGTCATTTTTTCCGGAAGTTTGCCTGCTTTAATCAAATGCGGAAGCGAAATCGCCACTACCTTGTCGAGATCCGCTTTTTTCACGTATTGATTGTTCATCCATGTCAGCTTATTTTGATCAAATAGCGCAGGTGATTTTGACAAGCGAGCCGCATCAAAAATCTGAATAAATTCGTCTTTTGAAAAAATTTCTTCCTCCCCCTGCGGTGACCAGCCAAGCAGTGCAATAAAATTAAAAAGTGCTTCTGGCAGATAGCCTAATTCTTCGTATTGTTCAATAAATTGAATGATCGATCCATCGCGTTTACTTAGCTTTTTCCGGCTTTCATTGACAATAAGGGTCATATGGCCGAACTTCGGCGGCTCCCAACCCAATGCTTCATATACCATTAACTGCTTTGGTGTGTTGGAAATATGGTCATCCCCGCGAAGAACATGGGTTATGTTCATTAGATGATCGTCGACCGCAACCGCAAAGTTATAAGTTGGGGTTCCGTCTTTTTTAATCATCACCCAGTCCCCAAGGCCCTCAGCTTCAAATGAGACAACACCCTTTACCATATCATCAAACGTGTACGTTTTTCCTTCAGGAACTTTCAGACGAATACTCGGTTTTCTTCCTTCCGCTTCCAAGCGGGAACGCTCCTCTGCCGTCAGATGGCGGCATTTGCCCGAATAATGCGGCGTTTCTCCCCGTTCCATTTGCTCTTCACGCTCAGCCTCAAGTTCTTCCTCACTGCAATAGCACTTGTAGGCCTGACCGTTATCGAGCAACTGC
>JAKACS010000078.1 GCA_021821235.1 Bacillota bacterium | reverse complement strand
AGAAGAGTCTATCGCCCACTAAATACCAGTAAAAGGGAAAAACCGGGTTGATGGATGGTTTACGGCAAAAATGGGAATCAAAGAGGGGTTATGATTCCCAAAATCGATGGATCACGGTAAAAATGGGAATCAAAGCGGGTCTATGCCCAAATTGAGTGATTGTTGAATTTTAAACAGATTAAGGATTTATATTTATCGGAGCTTACCAAGGCGCTTGTGCCTTTGTTCTGTAATTTTAATATACCTTTCAAATGATGAAATAGGAAAATCTCCAATAAATTTATAAACCTCAAAATCTCTTAATCGAAATAAGGATTTCAATCTATTATAATGAAAGGGATTACATTTTTGAAATGGAGGGAACATGGATGGAGTCAAAGCAAACTGTTTTTGTTAATGAATTTACGAACGGAATCCTTGATCCGGAAAAAGAAATGCTTGGTCCAGTGAAAAATGGCGGGTACATTATTGCCAATACTGCACCTGGCTGTTGGGGGCCGATGATTACCCCTTGCCTTCGTGGGGGGCATGAGGTAACAAAGCCTGTTTATGTTGAAGGGGCTGAAGTGGGAGATGCGATAGCGATTAAGATTAATTGTATTCAAGTTACTTCTGCTGTCACTTCTTCAGGGAATGATAAGCCTGTAGAAGGCCGCTTTATCGGGGATCCATTTGTTGCTGTAAAATGTCCGGAATGCGGTGAAATGTATCCTGAGACAAGGATTGAGGGAATCGGACCGGAGGCAATCCGTTGTAAAAGCTGCGGTTCAGATATTACCCCATTCGTGTTTACCAACGGATATACCATTGCTTTTGACCCAGATCGAAAAGTAGGTGTTACCCTAAGTCAAGAAGCGGCAGAAAAAGCGGCAAAAGATGGGCATTTCTATATGTCCACACCAGAAAATTCAGTCCAAAATCCGATCGTTACTTTCGCGCCACATGATCTGGTCGGAACTGTTGCAAGACTTCGGCCATTTTTAGGCCAGCTTGGTACGACCCCAACAAGACCATTTCCTGATTCCCATAATGCCGGTGATTTTGGTCAATTTTTGATTGGAGCTCCTCATGAATACGGTCTGACAAAGGAACAATTGGAAGAGCGGACAGATGGTCATATGGATATTAATCGGGTACGCGAAGGAGCGATTTTGATTTGTCCGGTAAAAGTGCCTGGCGGTGGTGTCTACATCGGTGATATGCACGCCATGCAAGGAAACGGTGAAATTGCGGGACATACAACAGACGTTGCTGGGATCGTTTCTCTTCAAGTTCAAGTAATAAAAGGATTAACGCTTACAGGGCCGATCCTCTTTCCGGTAGAAGAGGACTTGCCATATTTGGCGAAACCGATTAGTCAACAAGAAAAAGAAGCGGCATTAAAGGTTGGTGGTCAATGGGGGGTTGCAAAATTGGAAGAATCGCTCCCTATTTCGATCATTGGCACGGGAGCGAATTTAAATGAAGCCACAGAAGTTGGATTGCAGCGAGCTGCTGATTTGTTCAACATTTCTGTTCCTGAAGTGATGAATCGTGCAACCATTACAGGTTCAATTGAAATTGGCCGCCATCCTGGTGTAGTAACCGTTACTTTCTTGGCGCCAATCAGCTATTTAAATCAAATTGGTCTAACCGAACTGGCAAAAAGGCAGTACGAAACAAAATAGTGTTTAAGATCATGAAGATTTGTTCTTCATGATCTTTTTACGTTCAATTTTATTTTACCTTGAAGAAAGTCTATGAACTCAAAATATCCGTTGTTCTTAAAACTGAAATTCTTCCTTAACACTTTCTTAATAACTTAAAGATGATTCTTTACATTTGTTTAATACCAACTTTACTTTTGTTTTTTATTATTGTAACTGTAAACAAAAGAAAATAAACAAAAAACAAAAAGTGAAGGAGGAAATTTTGAATGAGGCAGAGTTCTCTATTAAAGATTGCATCAGTCGGTTTATTATCAATTTCTATTATGGCTGGATGTTCTAGCAACGGTGAAAAAACAAAAAAAGAAGTGGCATCTACGAATCTTTCAATTGAAGAAATAACGAAGAAGGCAAAGGCTGAGGGTGAAGTAAATTCTGTCGGTATGCCAGATTCTTGGGCAAACTGGAAGGGAACCTGGGATGATCTCAATACGAAGTATGGCATTAAACATACTGATACTGATATGTCCAGTGCAGAAGAACTAGCAAAATTTGAATCGGAAAAGGAAAATGCCACAGCTGATATTGGTGATGTAGGAGTAGCTTTTGGACCATTGGCACAGCAAAAAGGCCTGACATTACCGTATAAAACTTCTTATTGGAAGGATGTACCGGATTGGGCAAAAGATAAAGATGGAAACTGGATGGTCGGATACACGGGAACCATTGCATTTATTACTGATAAAAACAATGTTAAAAATCCTCCTCAATCATGGGCAGACATTGAAAAGGGGAATTTTAAAGTAACGATCGGTGACGTTTTAAAAGCAGCCCAGGCACAGTATGGGGTATTGGCTGCTGCTTATGCAAACGGAGGAGACGAAAAGAATATCCAGCCTGGAATTGATTTTTATGCCAAATTGGCTAAACAAGGAAGATTGCAAACAACTGATGCCAGTATTACAGCACTGGAAAAAGGAGAAGTTGATGTGGCGGTTATTTGGGATTTTAACGGATTAGGTTATCGTGATAAAATCGATAAAAACCGTTTTGATGTTGTGATTCCAAAAGAAGCTTCTGTTATTTCTGGATATGCATCAGTCATTAATAAATACGCGAAGCATCCAAATGCAGCGAAGCTAGCCCGTGAATATATATTCTCAGATGAAGGTCAAGCTAACTTAGCACGAGGATATGCACGACCAATTCGTCAAAATGTAAAACTGCCAGAGGATGCAAAAGCAAAACTGCTACCAAATGAAATGTACAAAAACGCCCGTCCTGTCAAAGATTCAAAAGCTTGGGAACAAACGACTCAACAATTGATTCAATTATGGCCAGAGAAGGTATTGATCAATGTCAAATAAACTCATTTTTATAATGATAGACGGATTGCGCTACGATACTGCAGTCACTCAAATGGGATACATGCATCATCTGGTTGAATGTGGAAAGGCGGCGCGCTTCAAAGTGAAGTCAGAATTGCCCAGCCTTTCCCGACCACTCTACGAAGTATTACTAACAGGTACGCCCGTATACAAAAACGGAATTACAACAAACCATACAGTGCGTCTATCCCATCAAGAAAGTTTGTTCCATCTTACCAAGAAAAATGGTTTAAAGAATGCCACAGCTTCGTATTATTGGGTCAGTGAGTTATACAACTCTGCCCCATTTAATCCGATGACTGACAGGCTTCAGTTAAATACGGATAAGCCAATTGAACATGGTATTTTCTATTGGGAGGATCATTACCCTGATTCACATTTATTTGCAGACGCAAATGCCTTAATAAACATGTTTGCACCAGATTTCTTGTATGTTCACTCGATGAACGTCGATGATGACGGTCACAAGTTTACAGCTGATTCAAAAGAATACCGTAATCGTGGAATCACGGCAGATATTGTCTTGGCTAGTTTCATCCCTCAATGGCTGGAAAAAGGATACCAAATTATCGTCACTGCGGATCATGGAATGAATAATGATGGTCAACACGGCGGTACGACATCAGCTGACCGTGATGTTCCCTTATTCATCATTAGTGAACGTGTTAATCCCGGAATTGTTGAGGGAGAGGTTCCCCAATTGCAAATCGCACCATTGGCTTGTGAACTATTGAATATTGCGCCATCGCCTGCAATGCAAAAGCTGTCTGTTCCTAATTTTACAGAAGCGTCTTCCATATAAGAAGGCGCTTGTTTTATGGATTATTGATAATTACATCATGCGATTGCTTGTACTTAATGTATTTAAATCAGTGCCTGAAGAATGAAAATGAAAGGAGTTTTTCTAATTGAAACGCATAAATGGCATGCTCTTGGCAAGTCTTATTCCGTTTTTACTTCTCATTCTTTTGTTTATGTTTGTCCCTTTATTCTTCATGCTTTATGGCAGTTTTCAGAATGATGGAGGAACAGGTTTTACGTTGAAACAATATGTAGAAGTATTCCAAAGTGCTTATTATCATCAAGCATTTAAAAATAGCATTTTAATATCGTTTCTTTCTAGTTTTATTGCCATCGTTTTAGCTGTTTTTGCGGCATATTCGATTACGTTATTTTCAAAAAGCTTTCAAGATCGGATTTTAGTGTTTGCAAATTTAACTTCCAATTTTGCTGGAATCCCATTGGCATTTGCGTTTATTGTTTTATTGGGAAATAGCGGTTTGTTTACTTTGTTATTTAAGCATTTCGGCTGGGGAACGCTTGGCTCGTTTAGCGTTTATTCTTGGTCAGGACTGGTGCTAATTTATATTTATTTTCAATTGCCATTAGCCATTATGCTACTTTATCCCATTTATCAAGGCATTCAAAATCAATGGAAAGAAGCAGCTTCTTTACTCGGTGCCAGTCCACTACAATTTTGGCTGCGAATTGGCGCCCCGGTCATGTTGCCGAGTATAGCTGGAACATTTAGTATTTTATTTGCCAATGCAATGGGAGCATATGCCTCGGCGTATGCTTTGACTGGGAGCACCTATAATTTGGTAACGATCAGAATTGGCGCTTTAACTGCTGGAGATATTTTTGCAAAGCCAGAGCTTGGGAGTGCAATCGCGATAGTACTAGGATTAACCCTTATAGCGGCAATGTTGGTAAATGAATTACTAACACGCCGGGTTAGGAGGGATTTATCGTGAAACGGCCAATTTATCATTATTTAACAATTGGAATTGTTTTTATTTATTTATTCATTCCTCTTTTAGGAACTCTTGCTTATTCATTATCAACACAGTGGCATAGAACAATTTTACCCGAAGGATTAACGCTTCGTTGGTATGCGCAATTGTTTGGAGACACTTTGTTTGTAAAGGCGCTAGGACGATCGCTTATTCTTTCGGTGGGTGCCACAGCCCTTTCACTTATAATCATGGTGCCAACAATTTTTTCGATTGTATTATATGCCCCGAAGCTAGAAAAATTTATTCAATCAATGATAGTGATGACATATGCAATGCCAGGTGTCATTATAGCTGTGGGATTGATTCGTGCATACTCCACTAGTGGTATATCTATGGTACTGGTCACGCTGGGAGCGTATTTCGTTGGAATTTTGCCTTATATGTACCAAGGCACAAGAAATAGTCTACGAAACATTCATGCTCTAACTTTAATGGATGCAGCGGAAATCCTTGGTGCCAGCAGACTAGTAGCTTTTCGACAAGTAATTTTGCCAAATATTTTCTCAGGAGTTCTTGTGTCGGCCTTGCTTTCATTTTCTGTATTGTTCGGAGAGTTTGTCCTAATAAATCTTTTGGTTGGTGGCAGCTTCGAAACGGTTCAAGTGTACTTATATAAAAAATTAAATCAAAGCGGCCACATTGCAAGTGCCATTGTTGTTTGCTACTTTTTATTAATCGCTATTCTTTCAATAATAGTTGTTAAACTAACCCGAAAAAAAAGGAGGCAGCGTAAATGAGCTATGTCACGATTGAAAAAATTAAAAAATCATTTAATGGGAATGCGGTCTTACATGATTTACAGCTTTCGTTTAAAGAGGGAGAGTTTGTAACGTTGTTGGGACCAAGTGGCTGTGGAAAAAGTACGCTATTGAGAATTTTAGCCGGATTAATTTCTCCAGAAGAAGGGATAATCAAAATTGATGGGAAAGATGTTACAAATGTCAAAGCAAAAGACCGGCAAGTTGGTATGGTTTTTCAATCGTATGCCCTTTTTCCAAATATGACAGTTGAAGAGAATATTTCTTTTGGTTTAAAAATGAAAAAGCTTAACAAGGAAACTATTAAACAAAAGGTTGCAAAAATGCTGAAGCTAGTAGGTTTAGAAGGAAAGGAAATTTCTTATCCTAGGGAACTATCTGGTGGACAACAGCAGCGTGTTGCTCTGGCTCGTTCACTTGTTACGGAGCCTAAGGTATTACTTCTGGATGAACCACTAAGCGCTCTCGATGCCCAGATTCGTAAAAGCCTTCAAAAACAGCTTCGTTCGATTCAGCAGGAACTTAAAATGACGACGGTACTTGTAACCCATGATCAAGAAGAAGCTATGGCGGTCAGCGACAGAATTTACATTTTAAATGAAGGCCGAATTGTCCAGAGTGGAGCTCCACATGAAATATATACGAAGCCTGAAAACGAATTTGTTGCAAGATTTATTGGGAATTACAATGTGTTGACGAAAGAACAATTATCATTATTAATTGGTAAGAGTGCGCGATGGAATCACTCTTTATATGCAATTAGACCAGAGACGCTTAATTCAGATTCAACTACAGGGGAATTTATCGTTTCTGGAAAAATTGATAAGGTAATGATGCTTGGAAATATTACACGCTATGAAATTATTTCCGAAGGGGTAACAATTGTAGCAGAAGATTTGCACAAAACCGATGTTGAAGTCCACGAAGGAGAAATGAAAATGCTCTATCTAAACAAGAAGGATGTGATTCCCCTAACATGAACGTATTGTCAACGGAGCGTCATGGATATATCTTAGATAAATTAGATAAAGAAAAAAAGATTCTTGTTGCCTCTCTTGCGAAGGAGTTAGATGTTACTCCTGAAACGATTCGCAGAGATTTAGATAGTTTAGAAAAAGATAAAAAGCTGAAGCGGGTTTATGGTGGCGCTGTTAAGTATCAACAAACAAAAAGCGAGCCGCATTTTTCGAGAAAAATGAGTTTGAATGTGGAAGAGAAAGTAGCAATTGGTAAGAAAGCAGCTGAGTTTATACAGGATGGGGATACAATCATGATTGATGTCGGTACAACGACGATCCATCTCGCAAGCTCTATTGCAAATGTGGAAAGAGTAACAATTGTTACCAACTCGCTACCTGTAGCTGAAGAGTTGAATCAACGATTAGAAAATAAACTTTTTGACGGAAAAGTAATTATCCTTGGGGGAATAACAAATCCTGAGCAAAGATCAATTGTTGGAACATTAACATGTAAAATGCTTGAGTCTTTCCGGTTTGACAAAGTCTTTTTATCTTGTGGTGGAATGACAATGAATGAAGTTAGTGACTATGATTTTGATGAATGCCTGGTTTCAAATGGTATGGTAGAAAGCGGGAATCAGGTGTTTTTACTAGCTGATGCTTCAAAAATCGAACAGCAGTCATTCTATAAAATATGTCCTTTATCAACTATAGATTGTGTGATAACAAATGAAGAAATGCCAGAGGTATGGAAAGAGAATCAATTAGATACAATGTTACAATGGATCAAAGCAAAGGGTGGAACAGCATGAAAGTAGACTATCATTTACATCTTGAAGAAGGACCCTATTCGCTGCGCTGGTTAAACCGAACGAATGAGGCTCTAAATTATTTCGAACCGTTGAAAGAACAAAAGCATACAAAAGAGTGGCTGAAAAAAAGTATCGTTAGGCTTACGGAACGGATGAATAAAGGGGCATATGATGCTTCCTGGCTTGATTATTATTTGCTAGAAGCGAAAAGAAAAGGATTAAGCGAAGTTGGTATTGTTGATCATTTGTATCGTTTTAAAGAAACACGTGCGTATTTTGAAAAAAATCTAGATTTAAGCGATACAGTGATTGGTAGAAAGCAACGTATTTGGCTCGAACAAGTCATGACTGAATCAATGGATGATTTTGTGAAGGTTATCAATGAGGCAAAGTCCCGCTGGGCCGCAGAAGGGGTAACTCTTCGACTAGGAATAGAAGCAGACTATTTTCCAGGAAGTGAACAAGACCTAAAAGAATTGTTGGGAACGTACGAATGGGATTATGTAATTGGTTCTGTTCATTATATTTATGGGTGGGGGTTTGATAACCCAGACACGCAAACTCATTTCAAAAATTTTAATTTGGAAAATTTATACGAAGATTTTTTTAATGTAGTAGAGAAAGCAATTCGAAGCAAACTCTTTCAGTTCGTTGCTCATTTGGACAATTTAAAAGTTTTTAATTATCGCCCCAATGAGAGTAGCTTGCTTCGTTACTATGAAAAAATTGCGAGTGCTCTTATCGAAACTGACACGGCGACTGAAATCAATGCCGGGCTTTACTATCGTTATCCGGTTCAGGAAATGTGTCCAAGTCCAATCTTTTTGGATGTGTTAATTAAAGCTGGTGTTCCGCTGACTACCTCGTCTGACTCCCATTTCCCGGATGATATTGGAGCTTATATTGATCAAAATACAAAAACCCTTTTGGAAAAAGGCGTAACGGAGATTGCTACTTTCCAAAAGAAGAAGCGAATCATGAAGCAAATAAAGGACAGCACCCTATTATGTTAATGGGTGTCTGTCCTTTATTGCTTTATTGGTAGAAATAGTTACGAAGTTTATTGATTGGAGAGCGGACATCCTTTTGAACCATTAGTGATGAAAAATAACTGAACTTTGTTTCATTTTTATTTGATAATAAGATCCGTATTCGAGGTGCAAATCCTAATTGTTTATAAAAATGAAGGATATACACTTGATGGATATGGTATAATAAATCTAGACAGTCTAGATAGGTGGGGTGAAGATGATGGAAATGCAATGGCAACTACAAGAGGCAAAAAATCGATTGAGTCAACTTGTGAAAAAAGCAGCGGAAGAAGGGCCGCAATTTATTAGTGTACGAGGAAATCCTGCAGCCGTTGTCTTGTCAGTAGAGGAATATCAGCGTTTAACTAGGCCAAAAAATCGATTGTCTGATTTCTTTAAGGACTCTCCTTTAGATGACAATGAACTTGATTTGGAGAGAAGTGTCGACCTAGCACGAGAGGTAGAATTATGAGATATCTTTTAGATACAAATGTCATTTCAGAACTCATTAAAAAAGAACCGAATCCCTTTGTTTTACAGTGGATTGATGAAGTTGATGAAACTGCTTTATTTTTGAGCGTTATCACTTTTGGTGAATTGCAGAAGGGCATTAGCAAATTAAGTGATAAAATCCGGGCCGAACGGTTGCAAAAATGGGTAGATCAAGATTTAGTTCATAGATTTGAAGGGCGTATTTTGCCTATCGATTTGGATGTTATTTTTATATGGGGAAAAGTGCAAGGAACTTCGGAAAAAAATGGCATAAAATTACCTGTGATGGATAGTCTGATAGCTGCAATGGCCATAACCCATAATCTCACGGTTGTTACTCGAAATGTTTATGATATGGAGCGCTGTCAGGCTTCAGTTTTTAATCCTTGGGATAAAGCATACCATGATTTATAAGGTTTAAGCTAACCATTATCATACGTCTAATTTACTTAAACTTTAATATTATTTTTTTAAGCTTGATTTATCCTTTTATGCTAAAAAGACAACCACTCCCAACGAGAGAAGTGGCTGTCAACTGAACCTAATTCACGAATTTACCGATACCATTTCCATTGGTTTCCCAATACTCATTCCGCAAATGAACCTTTTGGATTTTTCCGGAAGCAGTTTTTGGCAATTCTTTCACAAACGTTACGCTTGTGATTGCTTTAAAATGGGCTAATTTATCCTTTGAAAACGAGATGAGTTCTTGTTCTGTCACCTT
>JAKACS010000077.1 GCA_021821235.1 Bacillota bacterium | reverse complement strand
TGGCTTTCTTTAGTATGATGACAAAAGAATTTTCCTGAGGTGGTTAACAGTGGTAAGAGAAGCATTGGCAAAAAGAATTGCTTGGATCAGTTTAATCAGCAATATCGTTTTAACTGTTGGAAAAATTATTATTGGCTTGTATGGCAATAGTGATGCGGTTTTTGCGGACGGAATTCACTCGGCAGCAGACGTCTTTGCTTCCCTAATTGTATTATTGGTGATCAAAATTGCCAATAAACCGGCAGACAAGGAACATCCATACGGACACGGGAAAGCAGAAGTCATTGTATCGGGGATTATTGGCATCCTACTGTTTCTCGTTTCGCTTTACATTGTTTATGAAGGGATCACCGGCTTTTTCCATAAAGTAGAATCACCGACGTTTGTGGCAATGGGGGTTGCTTTATTTTCATACATTGCGAAAATCATTCTTTTTAAATCTTCACTAAAAGTGGCAAAACAGCATAACAGCAAGGCGATTGAAGCGATTGCCTATGATCATAAGGCTGATATCGTCGCATCGATTGCTGCGGCGATCGGGGTCTTCATCTCCATTATTGGGGAAAAATTGTCGATTCCATTGTTACTGTACGCTGACAAAGTGGCCAGTATTTTTGTCGCTTTCCTTATTTTTAAAATTGCCAAAGAGATGCTGCTAGAAGCTTTCAATATCTTATTAGAACGGAACATTGATTCCGTAACCCTTGATGAATATCTTGTCATTATTTCCGCGTTTCCGGAAGTAAAGCGAATTGACCGTCTAAGAGCGCGTGAACACGGCCATTATGTTTTGGTTGATTTACGGATTTCGATTGAGCATGACCGGACGATCAAAGAAGGGCATGATTTGGCAAAAAAAATTAAAGAAAAGTTAATGGATCAATATGATAATATTGATGAAGTCCTGATTCACTTAAATCCTTATTTTTCGGAGGATGAAAAATAATTCCTTTTTTTGGATGAGAACAATTTCACAATCCCATCAAAACAGGTTTGTGCTTTCGCCGTTTTGGGTTTATGATAAGGAAGGATTCTGTAATAACCGTTACCATCTTTTTAAATGAGAGGAGTTGATATTTTTGAGTTATCCCGTTGACCCGGACCCAAATAGTAGACAGGGGGAAGTCGAAATCTTTCGATTGAACGAATTGGATTCTGAAACAATATCAGCTCTTAGCAAAGGTGGAGGCTTCCTCTAACATGGAGAGGAGGTTTTATGGATGTTAGAAATTTTTAAAAGCAATGAAGCCAATGTATTAGAAAGGGTCGATTCGATTTCGAAAGGCTGCTGGATCAACCTTTATGCACCGACAGAGCCTGAAATTAACCTTGTTGCCAATGATGCGCAAATTTCCGTTGATTTAATGAAAGATGCATTGGACGATGAAGAACGCCCAAGGATTGAACGCGATGAAGGCCAAGTGTACATCATCGTCGACTACCCTTATATTACCCATGATGATTCCGGATCACCAACCTATGAAACGATCCCGATCGGCATTGTTTTGGCCGATGAGTGTATCATTACCATTTCGTTAAAAGATTCACCGATTTTAGATGATTTCAGAAAGAATCGGTTAAAAGAATTTTACACGTATAAAAAAACGCGGTTTGCGCTGCAAATTCTGTTTGTGATTTCATCTTACTACTTGCGCTATTTGAAGCAGATTAACAAGAAAACGAACGAAATTGAGCGGGAAGTGCATCAATCGCTGAAAAACAAAGAGCTGTATGCTTTTTTGGCATTAGAAAAAAGCTTGGTATACTTTACGACTTCCTTAAAGTCGAACAAAGTGGTTCTCGACAAGTTATTGCGATTTAACTATATCAAAATGTATGAAGAAGACAAAGATTTACTGGAAGACGTGATTATTGAAAAAACACAGGCGATCGAAATGGCGGAGACGTACAGATCCATCTTAAGCGGGATGATGAACGCCTTCGCTTCGATTATTTCAAATAATTTAAACATTGTGATGAAATTTTTAACTTCGATTACGATTATTCTTTCCTTTCCAACAATGGTTGCGAGCTTTTACGGCATGAACGTGGATATCCCGTTCCAGCGTGCGCCGCACTCCTTTGTTGTACCATTATTGATTTCTGCCTTTTTAACAAGTTTAACTGCCTTTATCTTTTGGAAAAAGAAATACTTTTGAAAAAAAGTCAGCCGCAGCGCTGGCTTTTTTTTCGAAAGGATTGAAAATGAGGGGTGAATGGTCTATGATGAATGTACATAATTAATTAATTTAATTAAGTTACTTTTTAAAATAGAGGTGACCATCATGGCAACAACTATTTTTCAACATATTCAAAATCTCCTTGTATACGCCGAAAGGGAAAAACTGATGGAACCAGCAGATCGAATCTATGCACGAAATCGGATTTTGGCAGTGCTCGGGTTAAATGAATGGCAAGCTTGCCTGCCGCAAACAGAGCAGCCTCCCTTAGCCAAAATTCTAAACTCCATCCTTAATTGGGCATATGATAATCAAGTACTGGCATCCAATACAACAACCGAAAGAGACATTCTTGATACCGAAATCATGAATTGCCTAATGCCTCGCCCATCAGAGGTAATAAATCAATTTTATCAAAAATATGAGCAGGAAAGCTCCGAGACAGCAACCGATTATTTCTATCAACTGTCGACTGCTTCCAATTATATTCGCACCGATCGCATTGCCAAAAACAAAGTTTGGAAAGCGGCTACACCGTATGGTGACATCGACATCACGATCAATTTGTCAAAGCCAGAAAAAGATCCGAAAGAAATTGCGATGCTGAAAAATGCACCGAGTGTGTCTTACCCAACCTGTTTATTATGCAAGGAAAACGAGGGGTATAAAGGGAATTTGCGCAATCCAGCCAGAGCGACGCACCGGATCATCCCGCTATCGTTAAACGGTGAAGAGTGGTTCCTCCAGTATTCACCATATGTTTACTACCAAGAGCATTCGATTATTTTGAAAAAAGAGCATGTGCCGATGAAGATTTCCCGGCAAACATTTGACCGGCTGCTCGCGTTTATCGAGAAATTCCCGCACTATTTTATCGGCTCCAATGCGGATTTGCCGATTGTTGGCGGTTCGATTTTGTCGCATGATCATTTTCAGGGCGGCCGGTACGAATTCGCGATTGAAAGAGCAGGAGTTGGCGAATTTCAGAAACTAGACGGCTATCCATCGATTAAACTAGGGATTGTCAACTGGCCAATGTCGGTGATTCGCCTCCAGGGTAACAAGGAGGAGGTTGCGGCGGCAACGGAATTCATTTGGAAAACTTGGCGGGAGTACAGCGATCCAAGTGCAGACATCTTGGCTTACAGCGGCGAAATCCCGCATAATACGGTAACCCCGATTGCTAGAAGACGCGGAGAACAATATGAAATGGATGTTGTGTTGCGAAACAATCGAACAACAGACGAGTTTCCGGATGGCACTTTTCACCCACATCAAGAATTACACCATATCAAAAAAGAAAATATCGGCCTAATTGAAGTGATGGGTCTTGCCGTTTTGCCAGGAAGGCTTGCGGAAGAATTGGAGCTTGTTGCCGGCTACTTGCTTCATCCTTGTGAAAAAAATCAATGGGATCCGTCCGTGGTGAAGCACTGGGATTGGGTTCAGGAATTAGTGAAAAAATATCGTGATTTTACAGAAGACAATGTAATGGAAATTTTGCGAGCAGAAGTAGGGGCTAAATTTACCACCGTTCTCGAACATGCCGGCGTATTTAAAGGAACAGCCGATGGCAAAAAGGCATTCAACAACTTTATCAAACATCTTCAAACGGAAGCATCCTCACAAAAATAGCAAATGAAAAAGGAAGGGATTTTCATGGAACAACAGCAATTAATTGCGCAATTTAAAGACGAATTCGACTATGCTGAAAATGTCCGGTTGTTTTTTGCACCGGGCCGGGTAAATTTAATCGGTGAACATACGGACTACAATGGCGGCTATGTTTTTCCAGCAGCGTTAACATTCGGAACATGGGCAGTTGCAAGTCCAAGACAAGACGGGATTTATCGTTTTCGTTCGGCTAATTTTCCGGGGCAAGCAGTCGAATGTTCTGTGAAGGAAGGCATCAGCTACAAGCAGGAAGACGATTGGGCGAATTATTCAAAAGGCGTGTTAAAAGAATTGCTAGAGCTGGATGGGGGCGGAAATGCCAGCGGCTATAAGGGTGCAGATGTGCTATTTTACGGCAATATTCCAAATGGCGCAGGCCTCTCCTCCTCTGCTTCGATTGAATTGGTAACCGGTCTTGCATTAAGCAAACTTGCCAGCATTGAAGTTGACATGCTTGAACTTGTTAAACTGGGTCAGCGTGCCGAGAACCGTTTTGTCGGTGTAAACTGCGGGATTATGGATCAGTTTGCCGTTGGAATGGGAAAAGAAGGCCATGCCATTAAGCTGGATTGCGCTACGCTGGAATATGAATATGTTCCGTTCCAAATTACTGGTTACAAGTTGGTGATCACCAACACGAATAAGCGCCGCGGGCTTGCTGACTCGAAATACAATGAACGAAGAAGCGAGTGTGAACAAGGGCTTGCAGTGATTCAGCAGCAGCTCCCAGAGGTTCACTGCCTCGGCGATGTGAGTTATAATGAATGGGTGAACGTGAAATCATCGATTGATGATGAAGTCATTCGCCGCCGCGTCGAGCACGTGATCACAGAAGATGACCGCGTTTTGCAAGCAACGAAAAGCCTTCAGGAAAATGATCTGATTCTGTTTGGAGAATTAATGAAAAAATCGCATGAATCACTGCGGGATCTCTATGAAGTAACCGGTTTTGAGCTCGATACTTTGTTTGAAGAAGCGGCAAAAATTGACGGGTGCATCGGTACACGGATGACGGGCGCCGGATTTGGCGGCTGCAATGTCAGCCTTGTGAAAGAAGAAGCAGTCGCTGTTTTTCAAAAGCAGGTTGCGGAAAACTATTCGGCGAGAACGGGTTTGCAACCAACTTTTTATGTTTGTGAAATTGGCGATGGCACGAAAGAAATTTTATTGGAGGAATAGGCAATGGCAATTTTAGTAACAGGCGGTGCAGGCTATATCGGCAGTCATACCGTTGTTGAATTATTGAATCATGGCGAAGAGGTTGTTGTCGTTGATAATCTAAGGACGGGCCATAAGCAGGCAGTAACAGGAGGAACCTTTTATCAAGGAGATATCAGCGACCGCAAGTTCCTTGACTCTATTTTTGCAAAACATGAGATTGAAGCGGTCATTCATTTTGCAGCAAGTTCCTTAGTGGGTGAAAGTGTCCAAAAACCGCTTGATTATTATGAGAATAACTTGATTGCGTCACACGCGCTCGTTTCGGCGATGGTTGACCATGGGGTTAAGAAAATAGTATTCTCCTCAACGGCAGCAACGTATGGAGAACCAAAGAGCATCCCAATTTTGGAATCGGACGTAACCAATCCGACAAATCCATATGGCGAGACAAAACTGGCGATGGAAAAAATGTTTCGTTGGAGCGACAATGCGTACGGTTTAAAATCGATTTCGCTTCGCTATTTTAATGCAGCCGGCGCACATCCGGATGCAATGATCGGCGAGGATCATAACCCGGAAAGCCACTTGATCCCGATCATTCTTCAAGTTGCCTTGGGGCAGCGCGAAGCAATCGGTATTTTTGGCGATGACTATCCAACCGAAGATGGCACATGCATCCGCGACTACATCCATGTCATGGATTTGGCCAATGCCCACTGGCTTGCCCTTGAGCATTTACGCAAGAACAACACAAGCGATGTCTTCAATCTTGGAAATGGCACAGGATTTTCAGTTAAGCAAGTCATTGAAACAGCCCGTCAAGTAACCGAGCACCCAATTCCTGAAAAAATCAGCCCAAGAAGAGCAGGCGACCCGGCCGTTTTGATTGCCACTTCTGAAAAAGCCCAGTCCGTACTCGGCTGGAAACCAAAATACAACGATCTGAAGACAATCATCGCGACTGCGTGGAAATGGCATCAAGCCAATCCGAACGGGTACAATGATAAGTAAAAAACGTAAAAAGCACCGATATCTTTAATGGTGCTTTTTACGTTTAATTCATTCTTCCAAAAAGCTATCTCCCCACCCGGGAGGTTCGGGTTTGTTTTGCTCTGCCTACCCTTGTTTGTGGATCCATCATACTATTCGTCTCTGTCCGTTTTGAAGAAAAGCGCTTTTGAAGATAATTGTAAATATTCCCCAAGAATAAACCAATAAATAAATAGGCCAGTCCGCCGAAGATTCCATATACGAATACTCCTGCAGCAGCTGTGAGCATCCCGAATAGAACCTGTTTTTTTGCTTTTGCCGGCGATGTCGGTGGGTCGGTCAGCATAAAAAAGCCAAAAAACAGGGTCGCATTAATAAATGGCGGTCTGAAAGCAAAGGCAGCATTTCCAATATTCAGTTGTCCCATGATCAATAATAAGACCATATATGTTAACAGAAATGATAAAACCTGCGGGAACTTATTCACACGGTCTGTAATCAATGCCCCGCCAACCAATAGAAAGAGAATGGTCCATGCTGGAAGATCGCCAAATGCCCCCCACCAGCTTTGTCCGGTTTGAAAAAGAAAGATCGAAAAAAATAGTCCCAAGGTAGCCGGATTAAAAACGGGCTTCTTTTTATAGACGATAAAGTGCTTTGACAAGATGGCAATAATGGATGTTCCAACCACAACCACCCAGGAGGTTGTGATACTCAAAATTAGCGAAATAATTAAGCCGGTAATTGCGGCGCTATCTTTGCTGCTTCTTCTCTTCATGATGATTCGCAGGAGAGAATCTGTTGCCAGCGTTGCGATCACAGCAATGAGACTATTTTTTATTCCTTGATTATTGTTGGAACTAATAGATGCAATAGTAAGATAAGAAACTAAAGCAATGGTGACATAACCTTTAGGGGTTTTTATCCATTTTCTTAGTGACACTTAAATCCCTCCAACTCTGACAAGTTCTAATTCGGGTGTAATCAAAAGGCCAGTTAAAGAAAGTTCTTCAAGAAAACTCTTCGCTTTTTCCTTGTCCATTAGAAAAGAAACAGTGGAAAAACCATCGGCCATCATCGCGAATGGTGCGATGACCGTACTGCTGACCCATTCACAAGGCGAGGATTTTGTTTCTGGATTGACGATATGATGGACATCTGGCCGCATCGCGTTTCTTCGCTCATAACTGCCAGATGTGCAAACCGCTGCATCGGAAATGTCAATCGCTTCAATGATTTGCTCCTTTTGATAAGGGTGCTGAATTCCGATTTTCCATGGATCCCCTTTTTCATTGACACCTCCGGCAAACAAATCTCCCCCAGCATTGACAACAAATCCTTCAAATTCCTTCAGCTCGCTTGCAGCTAAGTCAATCGCAAATCCTTTGGCGACGGCTCCTAAATCAATGATTAACGATTTTTTTAACAGCAATGTATGGTTTTGCGGATCTAATTCGACATCATGATACTGAACAGCTTCAGCTGAATGGCTGTTCAGTACGTTGCCCGTTAAATACTGCCGATTAAATCCGTTTTCCTCCATTATTTTTCCAACAGTAGGATCGAACAGTCCGTCTGTCAGCCGAGCGATTTCCAAAGCGAACTTTAGCGGCTCAAATAGAAATGGACTAATCTTTACCGGTTTCCCAACTCGTTGGCTTGCCATCATCAGTTCACTTTCAGGATTAAAACGGCTGCACGCCTGTTCAACTTGCTGAAATGCTGCAAAAGCCCGGTCTATTTTTGCTTCGGTCTCTTCATTTAATTTGGTTGTGGCAACGTTGATATCCACTACTGTATCCATATACAATTTTGTTTTTCTCATATTTAACCTCATGCGTTTTTCGCTTGATCAAGTGCCTGCTGGACAGCATCCGAAAAAGCTGCTGTACTATATGTTGCACCTGAAACATTATCTACCTGTGGGCTTTGCTTCTGAATGACTTCATTAGGCAGTCCAACGACATCACTTTCGGGATAACTCATCCTAAAATTACTGATTTGTACATCGGTTATTTTATCGTTCTTAATGGATACTTTGACGTCAATATATCCGCGTCGGTTCATTCCTTCGCCTGAAAAGGTTCCTTCTTTATACATCCGTTTTGGTTGTGCTTGTGCAACGGTTGTACTTTGCGCTTGATTGCTGTTTTTTCCCTGAGTGCTGATACTAGCAGCCGGACTGCTATTCGATTGTGCTTGTTGGACAATATGTTGAACGGTCTGCTGCCCTGCTGCCGCTTGAGGCTCAGTAGTAAAGTATCCTGCCGCGTATACGGCTGCAACCGCCGTCGAACAAAGCATGATCCACTTTTTATCCGTTTTTTTCATTTGAAAAATCCTCCTTTGCAAAAATTCATACAAAACGTTATTAACATGTACAGTATAGAAAAGGATTCTTAAAATTTCTTTAAAAAACTTGATGATTATTTTAGAATCTAAAAGATAGGTTAGATGAATTGCATTTTAGACTATCTCATTGTCATGACTTGTATTTACCTAAGGATGACTTTAATATAAAGTTAGGAAACAGTTAAAATAACATGGAAGGAGAATGAATTATGGCTATTCGTAAAGAGATATTGTACCGATTGATCGATCGCCTTGATCGTGAAGATGAAAAGGCAGCATATGATTTCTTGGAATTTCTCGTTCAACGTTCGAAAAAGAAACCTGAAGTTTGGGAGGAAATTGACAACGGAGAACCCGACCATCATCCATTATCTAAACAGGAATTGGAACAATTAAATAGCGAAGATGGGTACATTTCAGGGGAGGATGGAAAACGTGAATTCGGACTACAAGTTGATTTACCATAAGTCCGCATTAAAATTTATTGCTAAACAAGAGAAACAGGTACAAGAAAGAATTGCAGAAGGATTAAAAGGTCTTGTTGTGATTCCTCCTATAGGAGATATTAAGACCATGAAAGGATATTCCAATTTGTATCGGTTGCGGATTGGGGATTTTAGGATTTTGTTTGACATTCATCATGATGAACAAGTAATTTATATCCAATCTATTGGTAATCGTGGCGATATTTATAAATAAAGACAAACACATTGTATAGATGACAAGTTTTTTTCTGTTCAACATCCACTTTTTCATTCTTTTATGTATATTCTCCTCAGAAGCTTTTACTCGCTTGAAAGGTAATCCACTTTTTACATCCTGCACATAACTGCGACACAGTTTAGTAATAATCCACTGCTATAGTATTAAATAGAGGGGACAGCATGCGTGGCTGTCATGGCATTTGGCGAAGGCGGAGCCAATGCTGGAAGCTTAAAGTCTTGATAGGGTAGGTTTTCTCAACCATGAATATAACATTTAAATGTAAAATGAGACGATGAAGCGCAAAATGGCGTTTCATCGTTTTATTTTTTAAAAATGGAAATATCAAAAAAGGTGTTTTAAATGAATATGCGGAATTCTTTTCATTGTATAGATGCAGCACTTATCTTCTTTATCATGCAAAAGCATTTTGTTGCCGGTATGTTGGGATCTGTAAAGTAAGTTACCTTTAAGTAGAAAGGAAGTTTTTCATATATGACGATTGTCCCGGATTTAAGTTGGTTATCGGATGTGCATACGTTTGCAGTGAATCGGCTGCCTGCACACT
>JAKACS010000076.1 GCA_021821235.1 Bacillota bacterium | reverse complement strand
TCACTTTTTAGAAATTTTTTTTGCAGAAAAACATGTGAATAAACAAATTATTTAACAAAACAGGATGGCTCGGCCATCCTGTTTTGGTTTATCCACGATTGAAGTTTCACTTTATGCAATAATTTCATCTGTTTCCGTTCTGGCTGGATTGATGGAACGCGTAAGAAGACTCACCCCGAAGGTAACAACCAAATTGATCATAAGGGCAATGATTCCAACATTTAAATCTTTGATTGATTGTGGCAGGCTTGGGAAAAGAGTGCCAATCGTTGTCTGGGCAATCGTCGTATACGCGACTGTAAACACACCGGCGGCAATCCCAAGAAACGCTCCTTGTTTTGTAACAAAATTGTTTTTAAACAAGCTTGAAATAAGAGCCGGGAATAGTTGGGTCACCAAGCTGTAACCCATCAGCAGCAACGTCACAATGGTATTCCCACCTTTAAAAGTAAAATAAAGAGCAATGAGAGCAACGACTGGGACAAGATTTTTCGCTAGTCTTGAAACCTGCTGATCAGTTGCCTGGGGACGAAAAACTTTATAGACATTTTTCGCCAAAAGTGTGGGCGCCGCCATTAAAATCATCGAACCCGGAACAATTGCTGTCAGCAGGCCGGCTGCACCAATTATGCCAACGATCCACGGATCAAATGTTTTCATTGATAACCGCAATAGGGACAAATCGGCAGCAGGGCCCTCCAAGCCTTTTACTTGGAGAATTGCTGCAAAACCAACGAAGAAAACAAACAGCAATACTAATTGATATAACGGCATGATAATTGCATTTTTCCGAAAGACTTTTTCATTTTGCGCAGAATAGATTGACCCAAATGTATGCGGCCAGGCGTAAAAGCCAAGTGCGGTTAAAAGAACGGTTGAGACAAACCATGAACTACTTAAACCGCTTTGCGGCAAGGTAATAAAACCTGGCTTTGCTTGATTAATTGCCTCAAACATCGGCTGAATGCCGCCATAGTAATGATACGGGAGATAGATTCCAAGAAACAAGACAATTCCAAGAATCATTGTATCTTTGATTACAGCTGTCCAGGCTGATCCGTGAATTCCCGAAATCATAACATATACGGTAACCGCGATAACTCCGATCCAAATAGCAATCGTCGGTGATATTTTTCCATAAGATGCTTCTGAAACAATTATTCCTAACCCTTTTAATTGCAAAACTAGATAAGGAATCAGAGCTACGACTCCAACAAGAGAGACAAACACACCAAGATAGGGGCTTTTGTATTTGCTAACAAAAAAGTCGGACTGGGACATCAAATTGTTTTCTTTCGCATATTTCCAAATTGCTGGTAGCATCCAGTACGACATAATATATGCCAAGCAGCCATAGGCGAGAATATAGAAAGTAGGTCCGCCCTTACCGTACGCCCAGCCACTGCCGCCAAGGAAAGTAAAGGTTGTATAGATCTCCCCTGCCATCAATAAAAAGACAAAGATGGAACCAAAACCTCGACCGCCAACTGTCCATTGTTCGAGATTCATATCCTTTCCTTTTTTAGCTTGGATCCCGAGAAGCATGGTTAACAATAAAAATCCAAAAATAATAATCAACGCTGAATTCATTTATACTCCCTCCTTATTTTTCGGATCCAGTTTATAAATAACGGCCATTATCGCTGAAGTCATCAAAATCCAAAAAACGATCCAGAATAAAATAAATGGCATGCCCAAAATGTACGGTGTCACACGATTCGTAAAGAAGATGCCAACTAATATTCCAATGAAAGGGAGAAGTGCCAATAAGTGATAAAGTTTCATTGAAGGCCTCCTAATATTTTGTGAATTTTCCAAAAAACATTTCGATACTGCTATGCGACCGTCCCAGAAAACGGCCCCTGAAACAAGGTAAGGCATAGCAAAAGGTAACATCCGTTAGCGAGAGCGTTAGTTCAAAAATTTAAAGGTAGCATGGAGAAACACTTTAACACCAATTTCCAATGCATCTTCGTCAATCGTAAATCTGGCGTGATGATGTGGGTAGGTAATCCCCTTTTCTGCATTTCCTGCTCCAACATAGAAGAAGGCTCCTGGTGCCTTTTGTTGAAATGCTGAAAAGTCTTCCCCGCCCATGTTTGGTCGCATATGATCAAGCGCCTCCTGCCCAAACACTTCCAGAACCGTTTCTTCAAGTACCTTTGTCACTTCGTCATCATTGATAACTGGACGGTAACCATTTACATATTGAAAGTCATAGTTGGCACCATGTGCGGAAGTAATCCCCTTCACAATTTGCTCCATTTTCCCTGGAATCGACTCGCGCAATTTTGCGTCAAAACTGCGAACCGTGCCACACAGTTCAACAGAACCAGGAATGACGTTATGTGTAGTACCGCCGATAAATTGCGTAACCGAAACGACCAAATTGTCTAATGGATCCGTATTACGCGAAACAATATGCTGCAGGTTGGTAACGACTTGAGCAGCGATGGCAATCGAATCAATCGTATCGTGTGGAAGCGCCGCATGCCCTCCTTTGCCTTTAACTGTTATATAAAAAGTATCCGGTGCTGCCATCATTGACCCGTAGCTAATGCCAACTTTTCCTTTTTCAATTGGCGACCACAAATGAGCACCAATCACAAGATCGACTCCATCCATGACGCCAGCCTGAACCATTTCTTCTGCACCGCCCGGAAACAACTCCTCTGCATGCTGGAAAAAGAAACGCACTTCCCCTTTGATTTCGGATGCCAGCTTTGACAGCACTTTTGCTGTTCCCAATAGCATTGCGGTATGACCGTCATGACCGCACGCATGCATAACACCAGGGTTTTTACTCGCAAATTCGAAGGTGTTTTCCTCGTGAATCGGTAGCGCGTCCATATCGGCGCGAATCGCTAAAACTTTGCCAGGCTGACTTCCGATTAATCTAGCCATCACACTTGTTTTTGTTGGTCTTGAAAGTTTCAGATTGCCGAAGGAAGCAAGGGTATCATAAACAAATTGTGCTGTTTTTTCTTCCTGAAAAGACAATTCCGGATTTTCATGCAAATGTCTTCTCCAGCGGATGACATCTTCCTTTACCTCATCTGCCAAGTCCTTTACATTTAAAATTGCATCTGCACTCATCTTCATTCACTCCTTAATTTTTTTGAATTGCCAAATTCACAATAGTCTTGTAAAGGGCGATTGCACCATGTCCGCAGTCTTCCTTTGAACTCCATTCATCCGGATTGTGGCTGATGCCGTTCTTTGAACGGACAAACAGCATACCGATTGGACATAAATCTTTCAGTTGCATTCCATCATGGCCAGCGCCGCTCGGCAAGGAGAAATTTTCATAACTGAGTTCTTCAAATGCAGTTTTCGCTGCAGATTGTACCAATTCAGAACAAGGAACAGGAGCAATTCGCTGCAGGAGTTCAACGGTTAAGTTTATGCCTTGAAGCTGGCAAATCTCTCGGGCTTGCTGTAAAATTTTTTCTTCGACACCATCGCGGACTTTTTCATCAATGTCGCGCAAATCCAGGGTAAATTCTACCCGATTAGGAATGACATTGATCCCGCCTGGGAAAACTTGAAGCTGGCCAACAGTACCAACGGTTGTACCAGTTTTAGCCGCTTCTGTTTCAATTGCGATCATTATTTTTGCAGCAGCCGTAAGGGCATCATGCCTTAAGTTCATCGGCGTTGTCCCAGCATGGCCAGCCTCCCCCTCAAGGATCAATTTAAGCCATAACGGTCCTGCGATCCCTGTGACAATGCCAACAGGAAGGTTTTGCTGTTCAAGAACGCGCCCCTGCTCAATATGAAGTTCAACATATGCCTTTACATCCGCTTGTTTTCGTGCCGCTTTTGAAACAAGAGCCGGATTGAGCCCGGCAGCCATCATCGCCTCAGCAATCGTGATCCCGTCCTTGTCTTTATACTGCAAATCTTCAGCGGTTAACGTGCCGGCGATTCCTCTGCTGCCGATCATCCCAAAACTAAATCGCGCCCCTTCTTCGTCAGTAAATGCTGCGACCTCAATCGGATGTTCTGTTTCAATATTTTGCTCGTTCATCGCCTGCAATGCCTCTACTGCCGCGATCACTCCAAGCGGGCCATCAAAATTTCCGCCATTGTAAACCGAGTCAAGATGCGATCCGACGATAACAACTGAAGCGGCTGCATTCTTTCCTTCTTTTCGGCCAATTAAATTTCCTGCTTCATCGACTCGGACGGATAAACCGGCTTCTTTCATATAAGAAGCGACAATGTCTTTTGCCTGCTGTTCTTCTTTTGTAAACGATAATCTCGTAATTCCACCTGTTTTTGTATGGCCAATGGCACTTAAAGCCTCAAGCCTTTGCCAAATTCGATCCTCATTGATCACTAAAAGATCCCCCTTCCATTTCATGATTGAATATTTGTTTAATTTTAAAAAATTTCGAACATTTTTTCATTATAAAATTTCACAAAGTTTTCGTGGATTTTTGTGCATTTTATACAACTAACAGCCAATACAACGCTTTTTTTTAAAACTAGCTACCCAGAGACTTGAATTTTGTTAAAATAAACAAAAGAAATAACTTTTCTCTTTCACAATATTCGTCAGGAGGATTTTCAATGAATGATCCATTAAGTCATCGCCAATTGCAATCATTGATCCAAGTTTCAAACGTTTTAAATTCTTCGTTGGATATTGATACAATTATGAATGCGATCATGGTACAGACCGTTTCCGTTATTGATGCGGCAGACGGAGGCGCTTTGTTTATTTTTGATAAAGAAACGGGCTTTCTAACGGCCAAAGCTGATAGCCGTTTCAAATCCGATATTCTTAAAGGCATCAAGCTCAAGCCAGGTGAATCAATGACTGGAATGGCTTTTTCCGCCAGACAATGTTTGATTTTCCCTAACCGGGCAGAGGTGGACAAAGCAAATGAAACCTTGTCGGAGACGAATCGGAAATTAATGGTTGATTCGATTCCGACCATTCCGTACTCAACGATTTGCGCGCCAATTTTTTTAAAAGAGGAATGCATCGGGGTGATTGTCCTCGATTCATTTGACCCATCTCTTCATTTTATTAATGAAGATATTAATCTTTTAAAAGCAATCGCTCACCAGGCAGCCGTTGCCCTTGAAAAGGCCAGCCTTTATCTTGAGCAGGAAAAGACGGTAAGGCAATTGAAATTATTGAACGATACGATTTCAAAGCAAAATGACTGGCTTTCACGCTCTGTTGAAATCCATAATAGTTTAGCTAACCTTGTCTTAAATGGGGAAGGTCTTGACTCGATCATCCGCTTCTTGCGTAAAAAAATCGGGCATCCCATTTTACTGTTTGATGATCTTGGTGAATTGATTTCCTATACGGATCAATCGATGCTTTCGAGCGAAGTAGTAGCAGCAATTAAAGCCAAAGCGATTGAATCAATGGGAATGCTAAAGCTCCCTCGGCAAGTGGTTAATCTGACGATTGAACAGAAACCGCTGAAGATAACCATCTTGCCGATTGGCACAAAACCGAATTTGTTTGGATCATTGATCATTGCCGATGGCGCTGAAATGAATGATGTCGATATTACGGCTCTGGAACATGCCTGCACCGTAATTTCATTGGAAATGATGAAAGAACAGGCTGTTTTTGAAGCAGAGGAACGAATGAATGGCGAATTAATTGAAGCTCTGTCTGCAGGGAAATTGGATGGCAAGCTCCTCCAAAGAGGCAAACAGCTCCAGTTTGAGCAAGACGCATTCTATATGACGATGATTCTCCAGCTAGATGAACAGGAACCTTCGCAAAAGCAGACAAGCGTGGTTCGTCACTTGGTAAATATGGCAAATCACGTTTTTCTGAAAAACTTTGCAAAAGGCCTTGCCGTTCGCTACCACGATCAGGTGATGATACTGCTTTCATTTCAGCAAAAGGTTTCGACCACTTATGTCAACTTGCAAATAAAAGAGCTCATTGAACGGTTTCAACATGAGATCGCCTTAAAAAACTGGGGCCTAACCGTTTCCTTTGGCATCAGCCGGATTCATTCGGGATTGGTCAAAGTGACAAAAAGTTTGCATGAAGCAGGGAAATGTTTGCAGTTTATTCGGAGCTACAAACAAAAAAGTGCCGTCATTCATTATCAAGAATTGGGGGTTCAGCGCCTCCTTCTGCAGAATTCAGAAGAGGAGTTGGTTGACTATATTTATGAAATTTTGGGTCCGGTTATCGAGTATGACCAGCATCGGAAAGGTGAACTTCTCACCACATTGTTTGCTTATTTGCACCATAACCAAAATAGTAAAGCAGCAGCTGATTCGATCCCCATCCATTTCAATACGTTGACCTACAGGCTGAAGAAAATTGAACAGCTGCTTGGAATTGACTTAGCGGACAATCAGCAATTTTTAAATATTCAACTCGCCGCCAACCTATTTCCCTTTTTTAAGGACAAGCTCACTGTGCTGTTAAGGTAGTTCGGTAAGCAAAAAAGAATCCGCCCTGCAGACCCTAGGCGGATTCTTTCCATTATTTCACTTTGATTGGAACAATTTTTCCGTTCTCAACTGAAGCAACGATCAGTTCTGAATCAAAACCGCCATCTACCCCAATTTTCTGAACGTTGTACACTTGTTTATCTTTTGGCAAACGATCAATTCCGTCTTGGATGCGTGCGCGAATTTTTTCCGGATCATCAACCGATCCAGCAGCCTGCATTGCGCCAACGAATATATTCATCGCAATATAGTTTAAGCCTGCTTCAGAACCGGGATCTTCCTTGTATTTTTCCCGATATTTTTTTACAAATTCCGGTACTGCTGGAGCGTCCGAATCAACGAGCGGCATCACGCCGATTGAACCGTTTAACACATCATAGGATCCGGTCACCTTTTTCATCTCATCAAGTTTTGCCTGATCCATAATAACAAAACCGCCCTTAAAGCCAAGTTCGCGCGCCTGTTTTGCTACTTTTGCAGTCGGCTCAGATGCACCGCCGATGAATAAAACGTCAGGCTTTTCCTTTAATGCATTTGTAACAATTGTAAAGAAATCCGTGTCTTTTGAAAAATCAATTGATGAATTGTAGACCACTGTTCCACCTTGCTTTTCCCAATAGGCTTTTAGTTTTGCTGACCAGTCTTTTCCATATTGAGAGGATGTCGGCAAGAAAGCAATCTTTTTGCCAAACTTACCCATTGCATAATCGGTAAACGGTTTCAAGTATCCATCATACCGCGGCGGAATCCGAACGGTCAGCTTATTGCCGGCTTCGGTCACTTTTGGCTCGCTAGTGTATGCGCCAATAATAAATTTTTGCTGTTGGTTAAAGACTTGCATAGCAAATACTCCGCCGCTGTGCGGTGTAAAAATAATCGGTGTTTTGTTCTCTTGAAGAAGCCTTTTGGCGTTGGCTCCTGTTTCATTCGGTAAGTATTTATCATCTAGTGAGACAATATTTAATTTGTATTTTTTCCCTTTTACTTCAAAGCCGCCACTATTATTGATTTCTTCCGCAGCCATTTTAATCCCATTCAATGTCCGCTCGCCGTAGAATGCTGCTGGTCCGCTTAAAGGCCCGCTGTAGCCGATATTGACAACCCCTTCTCCGCCTTTGCTTTCATTGTTGCCTGAGGAAGTTGCTGTTTTCGATGTTCCACTGCAGGCAGTAAGACTTAAAAATAAAACAAAGATTACTCCAATTAGAAACGTTTTTTTCATTCATAGCCCCCCTTTGTTTTTCTAATTTTCTGAAATTAAGTGAGGTAAATTTCCCTGCAACCACTTCCTTCAACGATCAAATGTTACGCGCCAATATAGGCTTTGCGAATATCATCATTCGCGAACAATTGTTCCGATGTTCCCTTCAGTACAACCGAGCCATTTTCAAATACATAACCTTTATCGGCAATTTTTAACGCTGCATTGGCATTTTGCTCTGCCAGAAGAATCGTTGTCCCCTCCTGGTTGATTCGCTTAATACAATCGAACATTTGTTCAACAATCAAGGGAGCAAGCCCAATTGAAGGTTCATCAAGCATGACCAGTTCCGGCTTCGACATCAGCGCCCGGCCAATCGCAAGCATCTGCTGCTGCCCACCGCTTAATGAACCAGCAGGATCATGCCGCTTTTCGTTTAAAATCGGAAACAGTTCGTACACATGTTCAATCGATTGCTTGATTTCATCTTTTTTTCTTCGGTGAATATAAGCGCCCATTCTCAGGTTTTCCTGAACAGTCATTGCCGGAAAAAGCTTTCGGCCTTCCGGGCATTGAACAATTCCCAGCTTGACAATCCGGTCGGCTGTCCATTTCTTCAACGACTTGCCATTAAACAAAATATCTCCTTCAGCCAATTTGCCAAGACCGCTGATTGCCCGGAAAGTAGTGCTTTTTCCCGCTCCATTCGAACCGAGCAGCACAACAATTTCTCCTTTTTTTACTTCAATATTAACGTGCTTGATAGCTGTAAAACTGCCATAGTTCACTGAGACATTCGAAAGTTTAAGCAATCGCACTCCCTCCTAAGTAAGCTTTAATTACCGCAGGATTATTGCGAATTTCGTCCGGCGTTCCTTCCGCAATTTTTTCGCCATAATTTAACACCATGATTTTATCGGCCAACTTCATAATCATCTGCATTTTGTGTTCAATCAAACAAACAGTAATTCCTTTTTTCACCATTTTTCGCATCAATGCTGCCAGGCCTTCCGTTTCATCGGGATTGACCCCTGCTGCAGGTTCATCAAGGAAAACAATTTCCGGATCGGTCGCAAGTGCAAGCGCAAAGGCTGTTCGTTTTTTCTCCTCCTGAGTTAAGCTGGCGACCTCTTTATCAGTGACTTGCTCCAAGCCGACAAATTCAATCATTTCCATTGCCTTCTCGCGACATTGTCTTTCTTCCCGTTTGTGTCTTGCCGTTCGAAATACTGCATCAAGCAAATTTGATTTCGTTCGTAGGCGATGTCCAATGATCACATTGTCGAGAACGGTCGATTGCTCGAATAAATTCGTTGTCTGGAACGTTCGTGCAATTCCAAGTTCGGCGATTTTATTTGCCGGCATTTTGGCAATATCGACCCCTTTAAAAAGGACTTCTCCTGATGTGGGTCGGTGAAAACCGCTAATTAGATTGAAAAAAGTCGATTTGCCTGCACCATTCGGACCAATAATTGCATTGATTTTTCCTTTTTCGATTGAAAAATCAACGTGATTTACGGCTGTTAATCCGCCAAACCGTTTTGTCAATTGTTTGGTTTCCAACATCATCCTACCCCTCCTCAATTTGTTTTTCAGCAGTGGGAAATCGCTCAGCAAGTGCGTTTGTTTTGGCTAATTTGAACGAATTCCGTTTTTTCTCCAATCGCTTTGCGTTCCAGCTGGATAGCGCTCCGAAAATTCCCTTTGGATAAAAAATAACCAGCAGGGTTAAAACCGGGCCAAAGATCATCATGCGATAGTCTTGCAAAAATTGCAGCTCCTGAGAGATCCAAACAACTAATAATGTACCGACAATCGGTCCGGTCAGCGTACCGATACCGCCCACAAGCAAGTAGGTTAACAAATCAAACGTGATCGTAATATAACCGATATCCGGGCCGATAAAGCGAATAAATGAGGCGTAAAGCGCTCCGGATAATCCGGCAAAAAAGGTTGATAACACAAAAACGGTTAATTTATTTTTCATTGTTGAAATACCAATAGTC
>JAKACS010000075.1 GCA_021821235.1 Bacillota bacterium | reverse complement strand
GCTCGTGTCCATCATTGCCAACACAACGGCTTTCGAATCGGGTTTAAGCACCTCATTCCACGTCTTGAATTTTAAGTCATCTTTGTAGATGGGGTGGAAGGCCGGCTTCCCATTCATTGCATTTCGCTTAAACGCCGACATCATTGTCCGTTTTTTATCGATGTTCCCCATTAACCCTGTTTTGCGGATATCATTAAATTCAATGTTTTCAACAAGGTTTTCTTGCTGCTCTTTCCGTTTTAAATTGGGAAGTTCCAATTCTTTGAAAAGAGCCTCCTCCAGTTCCATTAAAGATACTTCTGCTTCATAATAATCCTCGCCTGCCTGATCTCCAGCTCCCTGACCTTTACCTGGAGCTTTCTGGCCTGAACCGTCACGTGCAATTACATCACCAACCTGGCTGTCACCATCACCTTGGCCCACGTGTTTATTTTTGTCATAGTTATAGCGAATTTTATATTCGTCCAAAGAGCGAATTGGAATTTTTACCACATCTCGACCATTTGACATAATGATGCTTTCTTCTGTAATCAAATCGGGAAGATTGTTGCGAATCGCCTCTTGAACTTTTTCCTGATGGCGCTGCTGGTCATCGTGGCCTTTACGGTGGAGGGACCAATCTTCTCTTGAAATCACAAATTGATGGTTGTCGTTGGTCACTGTAAACCCCTCCTTAATATTTCAAAAAAATCGTTTGCACGTTTTCCTTGAGCAATCATACAATATCTCGAGTGTGAAAATTTCCTGCTAACTATTGATTACTTTATCCTATGCAGAAAAGCTAAAAAATTTACAAATTATTTCGACAATTGGTGAACAAACCTATAAAAGAGACAAGCTTTAAAGTCTTGAATCCTCCCAAAAATTCATCTGTACGTGACTTTGCGGATTATAGGCTGCAAAATCATACCCCTGTGACGAAAGATAATCAATGACTTGCGGCAAAATTGCGGCTGTCCCTTTTGTTACGTGCATTAAAATGACAATCGGTTCCGGTTTATTTTTTACCAATTCAAATCCCTTCTGAATATTTTCCAAAATTTTCGGCGGATCGGTCTGCTGGTATTTCCAATCCATGGAATCAATATTCCAATCCCACATTTTTAATCCGTCATCAGCTAAAGCGTTGCGGAACGGCTCTGTCATATAAGGCTTGCTGCCATATGGCGCCCGTGTCAGCTTCGAGTCGACCCCGGTTACTTCAAGCAGCGTTTTTCTTGTCTGTTCCATTTCATTGATGACATTTTGCGGGCTTCCTCCATACAACTTATTTTTATCATGGGTCACGCTATGCAAGGCGGGATAATGGCCCTCGGCTACAAGGCGTTTAACCGACTGTTGGTTGGCGCGGATTTGCGGCTCAAGTAGAAAAAAGGTAGCTTTCGCCTTTTTTGCTTTTAAAATATCGAGAATTTCATCCAGATGCTGGTTGGGGCCATCATCAAACGTTAAGTAGACGACTCGTTTTTGCGCTTTCGGCTGTTCCTTTCTCAATTGGAGTGGAAATGTTTTTAGGAGGTATTTTTTTAACTCCTGTTCTTGAGAAAGGAAGTCTTCGTTGTTTGACATCTGAGCGTTGTAACCGAAAAACGTTGCAACCAGTTGCATTGGTAAATAAAGATTGTTATTTTTCTTGATTATTTTAACAGGCTCCCGCAAACCAGTTGAAGAAGAAACCTGTTGCTGTTGAATGGAAAAACGAATCCATCGATCGCCTTTTTTTAATACAATGGCTCGGGAGTCCGGATTACTGGTGAATTTAAGTTTTAATGTTTCAGAAAGAGTGAAAATTGGCATATAAACAAGATGGTTTTCGGTGATTTTAGCAGAATTGGAAAAGAAGGCTGGTTTATTGACGGCCGTTCTATGAACCGGTTTTGTCTCGGTTGGTGTCAGGCTCAATGCTTGTCCGCTTTTCAATACGACAATACTGAAAATAATCAGCAGAAATAACCACCATTTTTTCATCAGCACGGATTCCCCTTTATCTCATAATCGCTACGTTAATATGTATTAAAGGGAATCTTGGTTTATGTTTCTTGACAATGCAAAAACTACTATTCTACAATAAAAAACCTTCGCAACGATGTGCGAAGGTTTTTTCAGCTAATCAGAATTTATATCCATAAATTCTGAACGCACGACGGACAGGACGTCCTAGTCAGGCGAGTGCCACAGGATGTGGCGTCAACGAGCGTGATAAATTCAACTACGCCTCTGTCTTCGTCCAAAGGATTCGCCAGTCGGCGAGTTTTCATTTAATTTTTCTTTTCGTCTTGTTGCGGATCTGGTTCCTCTCCGTACTTTTCTAATTCTTCATTTGTTCGAAGGTTTTCCATTTGTTTACCTAAATTGACGATTTCCTTTTCATTCGCCGCCATTGAGCTGTTGAGCGGCTTAGCGTATTTATCGTTTTCTTTTTTCACGACAATCACCTCTTGCTTGGCTTTTCCCGAAAAAAGTAAAAACGAAACCCCAACAGTAAGCTTAGGAGCCAAATCTTATCCCCAGCGGAAAAAGGCCAGCAGTTTCCCCTGCCAGCCTTTTTTTCATTTTACCGATTAAGCAGACTGCCGACATAGCGCAGCAGTTCATTAGCCGACGTTGTATTGTAGCCGTGCTCATCGACAAGCCTTGCCACCACTTCATTGATTTTCTTCAATTGCTGTTCATCCGGTGTTTTTGTCGAAGTCGTAATTTTGACGACATCTTTCAAGTCGGCGAACAGCTTCTTTTGAATCGCTTCACGGAGGCGATCATGGGAATTGTAATCAAAGCGTTTGCCTTTTCTTGCATAGGCTGAAATCCGAATTAACACTTCTTCTCTAAACGCTTTCTTTGCATTTTCAGAAATGCCAATTTGCTCTTCAATTGAACGCATCAGTTTTTCATCCGGATTGATTTCTTCCCCTGTCAGCGGATCGCGCAGCTTCGCTTTGTTGCAGTATGCTTCCACATTATCCAAATAATTGTCCATCAGCGTTTTCGCCGACTCCTCGTACGAATAAACAAACGCTTTTTGCACTTCTTTTTTCGCAAGATTGTCATACTCTTTTCGTGCTAGTGAGATAAAGTTCATATACCGCTCCCGCAATTCTGCAGTAATCGACGGATGCTGGTCAAGCCCGTCTTTTAACGAGCGAAGTACATCGAGCGCATTAATCGATGGCACCTCTTTGCGAATAATCGTTGACGAAATCCGGTTAATGACATAGCGTGGATCAATGCCGCTCATGCCTTCATCCGGATATTCCTTTTTCAATTCATCCACATCGGCGGAATTATAGCCTTCGACGCTCTCGCCATCATACAGACGCATTTTTTTCACTAAATCGATATCGCCCTTTTTCGGTTCCTTCAACCGAGTCAAAATCGTAAACATGGCAGCAACTTTTAAGGTATGTGGCGCGATGTGGACATTGGCAACATCACTTTCACTAATCATTTTTTGATAGATTTTCTCCTCTTGGGAGACTTTCAGATTGTAAGGAATTGGCATGACAATAATCCGTGAATGCAGGGCTTCATTCTTTTTATTCGAAATAAATGAACGATATTCCGTTTCGTTTGTATGGGCAACGATTAATTCATCTGCGGAAATGAGTGCAAACCTTCCTGCTTTAAAATTGCCTTCTTGCGTTAGTGACAAAAGATGCCAGAGGAATTTTTCATCACACTTCAGCATTTCCTGGAATTCCATCATCCCCCGGTTGGCTTTGTTCAGCTCGCCATCAAAGCGGTAGGCTCTTGGATCGGATTCAGAACCATATTCGGCAATGGTTGAAAAATCAATGCTCCCCGTTAAATCGGCAATATCCTGCGATTTCGGATCCGATGGGCTGAACGTCCCAATCCCCGTTCGACGATCTTCTGAGAAAAAGATCCGTTCAACGAGAACATCTTCTATCCGCCCTCCATACTCTTCTCCCAGGCGCATCATATTAAGCGGTGACAAGGTTCCTTCAATACGAATACCATACTCTTGATAAAAATCTTCCCGCAAATGGTGGGGAATCAAGTGCAAAGGATCCTCGTGCATCGGGCAGCCCTTAATCGCAAATACGGAGCCGCGCTCTGTTCGGGTGTAGGCCTCCAATCCCCTTTTCAACATGGTAACAAGCGTTGATTTTCCGCCGCTTACCGGCCCCATTAACAGCAAAATCCGCTTCCGGACATCAAGCCTTTTTGCTGCCGGATGAAAATACTCTTCGACAAGCCGTTCCAGCGCTTCTTCCAGACCAAACAATTGATTGTTAAAGAAACGGTATCTTTTTACACCCTTTTCTTCTTCAATTCCCGCATCCTTGATCATATTATAAACCCGAGAATGTGCTGACTGGGCTACCCATGGCTTTTCCTTCAGCAGTTCCAAATAATCCGCAAATGTTCCTTCCCACCGAAGCTTTTCTTCTTCCTCTCGATACATTTCAATTTTTTTTAAAATATCCATATGGTCCTCCCCCTGTCGCGTAATCAGAGACGATTAATATACTCTATGCGTATGGCTAATTGAACATGCATACGTTAAAGAAAACTCGCCAGAGGCAGATATTGGATGTCCCTTTACTTGAAGGATGAATTTAAAAAATAACCACGATTTGACTGGGGTTCAACCTACCCGCTGAAGAAAAAGATGAACCCCCTCTTTATGATTTTATTCAGTTGGGCTATACTAAAAATAGTTCGAATTATCAAAAAATTAAATATGTAAAGGGGGTTTGCACACGATGGGATTGGTTTTAATTATTTTGGTGATGATCGCATTCTTGACGGCAATTTTTACTGCAGGGTATAACGACAAGCCGGGAGTGCCAAAAAAGCGATCCTGAGCCGTAGCCAAGCAGCCTCAACACAAAAAGCTGCCACACGTTTGGCAGCCTTTCGTGTTAGGGAAACTCAGTCCTTTGATTAATGCAAATCCAGTTTATTTTTCTGAACAAAATCCTTCATATACATTCGGGATTTTTTCTCAAGCATTTCGCCAATCTGCTCTGTCCAGCGATCTTTACGGGCACCGCCTGTCCGCTTGTCATAATAGCTTGAGGTAGTCTGATTATATTCCTCCAACTGATTGAGGAAGCGTGCTTCATCCTGCTCGTACTCATTTTCATGGTAGACATGTGCAAACGGCAGCCGCGGCTTTTGATCGGTTATTTTTTCCGGATATCCGACCGCCATGCCGAACAATGGGATAACGCGCTCCGGTGTTTTCAACAGTTTTTTTACTTCTTCCAGATCGTTGCGAATCCCGCCGATGTAACAAATTCCAAGACCCATAGATTCCGCAGCTGTTGCAGCATTTTGCGCTGCCAATGCAGCATCAATGAGCGCCGCCATAAATTTTTCTGTACTCTCAATGGATGGAAGGACATCTTTGTTTTCCATCCGCCCAATCAGTTCGTGGCGGTGAAGATCGGCACAAAAGACGAAAAGATGGCCATTGTTGGCAACATAATCTTGTCCTCTAGCGATTTCCGCCAACTTTTGTTTTTTTTCTTTTTCGGTGACTCCAATAATGGAGTAGGCTTGAATATAGCTTGAGGTTGACGCAGACTGAGCACAAGCCACAATCGTTTTGATTTGCTCATCGGTTAGCGGCATATCTTGAAAATGACGAATTGACCGATGACTGAGCAGTGTCGAGATTACTTCATTCATGAAAATCCATTCCTTTCGTTTCTTTGACTACCCTCATTTAAACAAAAGCTCAGCGAAAAAACAAAAAAAACACTCCTATTGTAGTAGTATCAACAATAGGAGTATTTTCATCAGCGGGACGGGCCCAATTTGTTTAAACCTGGATAGTTTTGCTGCCTTAATGCCTCATAGACAAGAATCGCTGCCGTATTGGACAAATTTAACGAACGAACATGGTCATTCATCGGAATTCTTAAAGCGGTTTCCTTGTTTTTTTCAATTACCTCTTTTGGCAGACCGGTCGTTTCCCGCCCGAAAACGAAGTAATAATCTTTGTTGACATCACTGTAGTCAAAGCTTGTATGCGGCTTTTGACCAAATTTCGTTAAATAAAAAAATTCGCCGCCTTGATTCTTTTCAAAAAATTCATCAAGGGAATCGTAATAAACTATGTTCACAAACTCCCAATAATCAAGACCAGCCCGTTTTAACATTTTATCATCGGTTGAAAATCCGAGCGGACGAATTAAATGCAAGGTTGTATCCGTTGCTGCACACGTCCTTGCAATGTTTCCCGTGTTGGCTGGAATCTCTGGTTGATATAAGACTACATGAATTGCCACATTTTTCACCCCATCAATAAAAACTCTATTTGCCATTATACCACTCTGACATTTGCCCGGGAAGACGTTTACTGCCCGTCATAAATAGCAAAAAATTTATACTTGATATTGGGCGTGTATGCCGATGAGTCTTCGTATGCCCAATAGCGCATCCGGCTGTTATACGTATGGGCATTCACAAGTGGCATGCCATATGCATCCTTGCCAGTCACAATCGTGTTATGGTCAAAGCGGCCATCCCCCTGAAAATCATAGCAGATCACATCACCCAATGATAATTGCTCAGGACTTGACACTTCCCGTGCCCGCAAACCAACCCTTGAATTGGACAAATAAAGCCTTAATGCATTTGCTACCGCCCAGCTGTAGCTCCAATTATGATCTCTTAGCCACCACCCTTTTGAGCGATTCGGATAGCCATTCATCGGCGCCCCGCCTTCATGCAGGCATTGGGAAATAAAATTGGTGCAATCCACGTCAAACTTTTTATAAGCGGGGTTGTAACTATTCCACCAACGCTCTGCATATTGGACTGCCTTCAAACGATTGTACTGATAACTAAGCCGCTCCTCGCCGCTGCTTTCCGCGAAAACAGGCATATCTTCCGGTGGTTTCCGGTTGGCAAATGGGTTAATTTCCTCATCCGACATCAATTCATCCTTAAAAAATTGGCCAACTCTTTCTTCGATTTCCTCCTCTAGGTACATGTGGCCATTTTGCTTGATCAAATATTGAAAATGAACGATGTATCTTGCTTTTGTAATTTCGGCTTCGACAACTTCCTCCAGCGTTTTTCCTGTGGCTGTCACTTTTACAATTTCTGCTGAACGTTTGGCAAGGGATTCCTTCTTTTTTTCCGCCTTCGGGTAAAAAGAATCGAGACGGCGCGATTCAGATACAAAGTAATGGATCCTTTTTTCAAATAACTCCTGCAGCTGTTTCAGCATCTTTCTCCCCCTCAATTTTGATTCATATAACTATGAATATGCACGAGAGAATGAAAAAGAGCGAACAAAGGTTGTCCGCTCTTTTTTTGGCTTTTTTGCTGCCGGAAAAATTATTGCTGTACAAGTTGTAAACCTTTTTGGATTTCTGCTCTTGCTTCTTCATCCTTTTCGCTTTGGCTCGCTTTGATCAAAGCATCAAGCGCCGCATCCCCGCCGATTTTGCCAAGCGCCCAAGCAGCCGTTCCACGCATGACTGGCCGAGAGTCATTTTGGAGAACATCAATTAGTTCCGGAACAGCTGTTTCATCTTTAAAATGTGCAAGCGCGATGATCGCATTTCGCTGAATCGGCTTTTTCCCTCTCCACGCCCCGGCAAGCATGGCGAATTTTTCTTTAAACTCCCGATTGCTTATTTTTAAAAGCGGTGTTAATTTCGGCTTCACAATCTCCGGATCCGGTTCCATTTCTGCATGAAAATGAAAGTCCTTCCCTTTGTTTACCGGGCAGGCGGTCTGGCAGGAATCACAGCCATAGACGCGATTGCCTATCTTTTCGCGAAACTCATCCGGCAAAAATCCTTTTGTTTGCGTCAAAAAACTGATACAACGCTGGGCATTGATTTGTCCACCTTGAACCAATGCTCCGGTTGGACAAGCTTCCAAGCATTTTGTGCATGTACCGCATTGGTCTTCGATCGGGCTGTCAGGTTCAAAAGGAATGCTCGTAATCAGTTCACCCAAATACACATAGGAGCCAAACTCCGGTGTAATCACAGCGCAGTTTTTCCCGCTCCAGCCAATTCCCGCTCGTACGGCAACAGCGCGATCGGATAGCTCGCCAGTATCGACCATCGACTTCACTCTTGCCTCAGGCACCCTTGATAAAATGAATTCTTCCAGCTTTTTTAGCCGGTCTTGAAGAATCCGATGATAATCGACACCCCATGATGCCCGGCAGAAAATTCCCCGTCTTTCTCCCTTTTTGCTTTGTACCCGAATTTTCATTTTTGCCGGATAGGCAAGCGCCACGGAAATAATCGAGCGCGGCTCTTCCATTAACAGCGCGGGCGTTACCCGCTTTTCAATATCCGGTTCCTCGAATCCGGACTGATAATTTAGCTCCTGCTGGCGAATTAAGCGATTTTTCAACTCAACAAATGGGTCTGCAGTCGTAAAGCCTAATTTATCAATCCCAATCTGTTTACTGTATTTAATGATTTCCTCTTTCAAGGCAGTAACGTCCATGTAGCTCCCCTCCTTTTTATAGTCATTCTAATTGTCGTCGAATTAGCTTGAAAACGCGTCGAATTGTTGGGGGAACACGTCGAATTCCACTAAATTTGCGTCGAATTGTTCCGCGAACACGTCGAATTCCCCTGTAAGTGCGTCGAATCTATCCGGAAACGTTGCAACTCCATCAAGGAGCCCCCTGTTTTCATCTATAAAGTTGCAGAATTCATACAAATAGGGTCAACCTTTGTAAAAAATCTCTTCTCGTTTTATGATAAACTAGATTTAACCAATTTTGGAGGTGGAATGATTGGAAATTCAAGTAGCCGCGGAGTTGACCACTTTAATTCCCGGGTTTAAACTTGGCATCATTGAATATCAAAATAGTACAGTGAGCGATTCACCGCAAATGCTTAAAGGGAGACTGCAGCTTTTCCAGGAATCCCTTTTTTTCGACCTGGAAAATCAATCGGTAACCGAACTCCCGGGTATTCAAGAATGGCGGCAAATTTTCAAAAAAACAGGGAAAGACCCGAACCGCTATCGCCACTCGGCCGAAGCATTGTACAGAAGAGTGCAAAAACAAAATTACTTACCATCGATTAATAGTGCGATTGACTTAAATAATTTCTTCTCGCTTCAATATCAATCCCCAATCGGCATTTATGATTTAGAAAAACTAACCGGAGCCATCAACATCAGGATTGGAAGCGAGAATGAAGAATATACGGGTTTAAATGGCCGTAGCAACTCATTGAACCAGCTCATTTTATCAGCCGATGCAAATGGTCCTTTCGGCAGTCCATTCGTTGATTCTGATAGAGCGCCCGTTACAGAAAACACAAAAAACGCCTTGCAAATAATCTATCTAAGGCCATCACTAGAGATCGAAAATGCCGAAAAATTAACAGAGTCGCTCATGAACATGTTTGTCCAAATCAATGGCGGCGAATCCACCTTCCGCATCATCAGCGCTTATGCGTAGTGGGGTTTACCACCTGCACCAAAAAGGCATTCGAACCATTTTTGGTCGCGCATTACTAGCGGTGGGTTCCCTCCAGCGCCATTTCCGGGCGGATTGCCCGGCTTTTTTTCACATGAAAAAACGCAATGCAACGTTCTTTAGCGAAACGGTACACTGCGTTAGTTAATATGTATGGAGCGGGTGATGGGAATCGAACCCACGACATCAGCTTGGAAGGCTGGAGTTTTACCATTA
>JAKACS010000074.1 GCA_021821235.1 Bacillota bacterium | reverse complement strand
GCCTTGGTTTTATCGAACACCTAGAAATGAAACCTTAGGAAAATACGTCCTGTAAATTTGAAAATGATGGTTAAAAATTATACCGGATATACAGGGTGTTTTCGTTCAGAGAAAATGAGATATTTTGAAGAATAGGCCTCAAAACGATTGACAAGCTCCGAGCGCAATGAGTTTGCCGGAATAATACCGTCGATCACCAGTTCGGACGCTAAATGATAAATATCAATGTCCTCTCTGTATTCCTTACGTTTTTCTTCTATAAATGCCTGTCGTTCCTCTTCAGGCAGTGCAGCGATTTTATTAGCATAAACGGCATTCACTGCTGCTTCAGGTCCCATAACCGCAATTTGGGCAGAAGGCAAGGCAAGACAAGCATCCGGTTCAAACGCAGGGCCAGCCATTGCATAAAGACCAGCGCCATAAGCTTTACGGACAATAACCGAAATTTTCGGAACACTTGCTTCAGACATCGCTGAAATCATTTTGGCGCCATGGCGAATGATTCCTGCCCGTTCTACCTTTGTGCCGATCATAAATCCAGGCACATCAACAAGGAACAAAAGCGGAATATGGTAGGCATCACAAAGGTTAATGAATTTTGTAGCCTTATCGGCACTATCGTGGAAGAGCACCCCGCCTTTTACACGCGGTTGATTGGCAATGATTCCGACCGGTTTCCCATCCATGCGCGCAAGTCCGGTAATAAGTTCACCAGCAAAAAGTTTTTTGATCTCAAAGAATGATCCCTCATCAATAATCCCATTAATGAGATCATGCATATTAAATGGAGAATTCTGATTTGCTGGAATCAGTTCTTCTAATGGTTTCTTCCATTCTTTAGGGGCTACAGCTTCACGAACTGGAGGTTTCTGTGAAAAATTAGCAGGAAAATAAGAAAGATAATTTTTAGCCATTGAAATGGCCTCTTCTTCATTTTTTGCAAGAACATCGCCGCAGCCTGAAACAGAACAGTGCATCCGAGCGCCGCCCATTTCCTCCAAGGTTACCTTTTCCCCAATTACCATTTCGGCCATTCTTGGAGAACCAAGATACATCGATGCATTTTTATCAACCATTATAACAATGTCACAAAAAGCTGGAATATAGGCTCCGCCAGCAGCAGATGGCCCAAACAGAATACAGATCTGCGGAATTTTACCTGAAAGTTTCACTTGATTGTAAAAAATTCTTCCTGCACCACGACGGCCCGGGAACATTTCCACCTGATCCGTTATCCGCGCTCCAGCTGAATCTACCAGGTACAATAATGGCACACGAAGTTTTTCAGCAGTTTCTTGGATACGAATGATTTTCTCAACTGTCCGAGCTCCCCAAGAACCGGCTTTGATCGTTGAATCGTTGGCCATCACACAGACAAGCTGTCCATTAATCTTGCCCATCCCTGTCACAACACCGTCTGCAGGGAGATCTCCTGCCATACAGTTTGCAAATAGAGCATCCTCTAATTCAAAACCAGGATCGAATAATAATGATAAACGATCGCGGACGAACATTTTTCCCTGTTCTTGGTTTTTTTCATGATATTTTGGAGCTCCGCCCTTTTTAATTTGGTCGACTCTATCCTGCAGTGTTTGTTCTAGAGGTTTCATATCCATTGTCATTCTTTTTCCTCCTCTATAAATCTGGTTTTCTTATTCTCCAATGTAGATAGGGATGCGTTTCTCCTTAAAAGCCTTTAATCCTTCTAGACGATCTTTTGTTGGAATCGTCACTTCATAGGCATTTTGCTCAATGGCAAGACCGGTGTTCAGATCAACATCATAGCCTTTATCGATTGCGAACTTTGCTTGAGCGACAGCAATTGGGCCATTCCGAACAATTTGTCCGGCAATTTCTAATGCTTTACCCATTAAGCTTGCATGAGGAACCGTATACTCAACTAATCCGATCTCAAGGGCTTCTTTTGCATCAATTCGTCTAGCCGTGAAAATCAGTTCTTTGGCACGTCCCTTTCCTATTAATCTTGGTAAACGCTGTGTTCCACCGGCACCAGGAATAATTCCCAGTGATGTTTCCGTCAATCCTAGTTTCGCAGTTTCAGAGGCAATGCGGAAATCACAAGCAAGCGCCAATTCAGTTCCCCCACCAAAAGCAACGCCGTTTACAGCTGCTATGACCGGTTGCGGTAGTGATTCTAAAGAGTTGATAATTTCGCGGATCAAAGAAACAGTCTTCCTCACCTGAACTGGATTCATTCCAGCTCGTTCTTTTAAATCAGCTCCCGCACAAAAAGCTTTGTCCCCAGCCCCCGTAATGACGATACAGCGGACTGAGCGATCATATTTACATGTTAAAATTGTGTCGTGGAGACTCTCTAACATCTGTACTGATAGGGCATTAGCAGCTTCCGGCCTATTTAAAGTAATCATCACGATTCCGTTATCCAGCTTGTTTACTACTATCATTTTACTCATGATCTCAACCTTTCTCACACCGTATTTCCAAGCTTTCCACCCAGTTGTGAGCTGGCGGCTTGAAAACTTTTACTAGGTAACGGCCTGCCAATCTTCTCCTGGATAAATTGGGATGCAGAAATTAGCTTTTGCTGATCTACTCCTGTATGAATTCCCATACCATGAAGCATATAGAGTAAATCGTTTGTTGCCACATTTCCGGATGCTCCAGGCGCATATGGGCATCCTCCTATGCCGCCAAGGGAAGAATCAAAAATCGTAATTCCCATTTCTAACGAAACTAAGATGTTAGCCAAAGCAGTTCCTCGTGTATCATGAAAATGCATCGCTATTTTTTCCACTGGAAATCTTTTTAATAAAACTTCCAACACTTCTTGGACTTGCTTTGGATTTGCCACACCGATTGTATCCCCAAGAGAGAGCTCTTCGATGCCCATTTCAAATAATGTTTCACAAACTCTTATGACCGCATCGATCTGAACATCCCCTTCATATGGACAGCCAAAAACGGTCGATACATACCCTCTGCTTACTTTTCCTGCCGAAATGGTTTCTCTGACCAAATCTCTTACTATAGGGAAAGTCTCGCTAATTGTTTTATTTATATTTTTCAGGTTATGTGTTTCGCTTGCAGACATAAACACGGCTACTTCATCGATGTTCGCTTTCAATGCCCGTTCCAACCCTTTAAGGTTGGGAACAAGTGCTGTATAGGTGACACCAGGCACTTTTTTAATGCCAGAAGTAACGGCAACTGCATCTGAAAGTGCAGGAATCCATTTCGGATTTACAAATGAAGTAATCTCGATATGCTTTAGTCCACTTTCCGACAATTGATTAATCCAAGCAATTTTATCTTCTGTTGCAATAAAAGAATCTTCATTTTGCAACCCATCACGAGGACCAACCTCTTTAATCGTTACAGCTTGCGGCCACTTCATTTTTTCATCTCCTTTTCATCTTGATCTAGACTCTATTCAACTATTACAAGGACGTCGCCTTCATTCACAAAGTCGCCTTCATTCACTTTCACTTCTATCACTGTTCCATCGAATTCAGCGGCAATTGGAATTTCCATTTTCATTGATTCTAAAATCATGACATCTTGGTTCTCTTCTACCTGATCTCCAACTTTCACTAATACCTTCCATACATTTCCTGCCATACTTGCAACTACTTCATTCATGACTTATTCCTCCTATTTTACGTTCTTGGCTTTTTTAGTTTTTAAATACTTGTTAACAAAATCTGTTGTCGTATCACCTGAATGGAATGCCGGGTGGGCAATGACCTCTTGCAACATAGGGATATTTGTTTTAATCCCTTCAATATGATAATTTGCTAATGCATCTTGCAGACGAATTATTGCTTCTTTGCGATTGCTGCCTTTGACAACAAGCTTAGCAATCATTGGATCATAGAAAGGAGTAACTATGGATTGATCGTGAATGGCTAATTCATGTCGAACTCCAGATCTGTTCGGCAACTCTAATTTTGTTATTTTTCCAGGGGAAGGGAAAAATGTTTTCGGATCTTCCGCATAGATTCTGACCTCAATTGCATGCCCCTCTCGTTTTATCTCTTTTTGCGAAAAATTTAGTGCTTCCCCTGCAGCAATTTGCAATTGTTTTTCTACTAAGTCCAGACCGGTAATTTCTTCCGTAACTGGATGCTCCACTTGCAAACGGGTATTCATTTCAAGAAAGTAGAAATTTTGCTCTTCATCGACTAAGAACTCGATTGTTCCTGCATTTTTATACCCAATAGATTTTGCTGCTTTTACTGCAGTCTCTCCCATCTTGATACGAGTTTTTTCCGTAATAAAAGTTGAGGGGGCTTCCTCTACGACTTTTTGATGACGGCGCTGGATCGAACACTCACGTTCCCAAAGGTAAACGGTATTTCCAAAACCATCTGCCAAAATTTGAATCTCAATATGTCTGGGATTTCCAACAACTTTTTCAATATACATTGCACCATCTCCAAAGAAATCGGTGGCCCGCTTCTTGTTCCCTTCAAAAGCTTTTCTGATTTCATCCCCGTTATGGATCACCTGCATGCCAATTCCGCCACCCCCGGCTGAAGCTTTTAGCATAACCGGATAACCGATGCGGTCCGCCACTTCTACCGCTTCCTCTGCATCTGCCAATGGGTAGGTAATCCCTGGAACGACAGGAACACCTGCATCCTCCATCGCTTTGCGTGATTCAATTTTACTGCCCATTTTAGAAATAACGTCTGGAGAAGGTCCGATAAATATCAGCCCTGCTTCCTCACAACGGCGGGCAAAGTCGGCATTTTCAGAAAGCAAGCCATATCCCGGGTGGATTGCTTCCGCTTCTGAAAGCTGAGCAGCCTCTAGAATTTTATTGATATTTAGATAGCTCTCTCCAACCCGTGATCCACCGATTAAATAGGCCTCATCTGACATTTTCACATGGGGAGCATCCGCATCGGCTTCTGAGTATACTCCAACTGTTGTAATGCCTAACGCCTTGCATGTACGCATGACACGAACAGCAATTTCACCGCGATTAGCAATTAAAACTTTTTTGAACATGTATTTCCACCCTTTCTTTCAATTTAAGTAGGTTCGGCATGCATTCGTAACAAGACAAAGGTTAACTTTTTATCGTTAAAGAGATATGTAAAACTCGAATCATTCATTTTCTTTGCGTTTATCTTTAACTCCTAATCTACTATAGTGACCCAGTCATCTGCCGTTTATTTTCCCGACAAATGACTGGCTCTTATTCATAACTATTTAACGGAAGATTTATCTGCAACTATATCCTGAATTTGAGCCACGGTCGATGGATCTTCCAGTCCTGTTATATCTCCGTTAACCTTTCCTGACACAACAATTTCCTTTAATAAGCGACGCATGATTTTTCCAGAAATTGTTTTTGGCAACATATCTGTAAAAATAATTGATTTTGGAGCTGCAATCTTACCAATTTGTTGAATAATCCGATTATTTATTTGTCGTTTTACTTCTTCTGTTCCTTTATATCCATCGGCCAGACGGGCAAATACAAGCGGAACTTCTCCTTTTATTTCATCTGGAATCCCAATGACAGCGCTTTCAGAGATACCTTCACATTCTAATACAGCGCTTTCCATTTCCATTGTACTTAAGCGGTGCCCTGCTACATTAAACGCATCATCAGAACGGCCAACAACCCATAAATAACCATCATTATCGATTAATGCCAGGTCGCTCGCATAATAGCAGTCCTTCACTTGGCTATAATAAGATGCGTAATGTCGCTCCGGTTCTTTCCATAGTGTGCGGCATAGCATAGGAAATGGTTTTCTAATAACTAGATTTCCTAACTTTAAAGGTTTAACTGGATTGCCTTCTTCATCAACGATATCCATTACTGCACCTAAAAATGGAGTACCTGAGGAGCCTGGTTTCATTGGCGTCAACCAAGCGGCTCCAGCAATAGGCGATCCTGCCGTTTCGGTTTGCCCCCATGTATTATTGATATATACCTTCTTATTTCCTAAAACTTCATAAGTCCAATACCAAGTTTCCGGATCGAAAGGTTCTCCAACAAGGGAAATGACATCGAGGCAAGATAAATCAAATTTCTCTACTGCCTTGTCTCCCAAACTTTTTAGCATTCTTAATGCTGTTGGGGCAGTAAACAGTTTATTCACCCTGTATTTTTCAATGATTTGATAAAAACGATCTTTTGTTGGATAATCAACTGCCCCTTCAAAGACAACCGTTGTTACACCATTCGCCAAAGCACCTGTAATTCCCCAAATATGCATGGTTAACCAGCCAATATCCGCAGTACACCAGAAAACATCGTCTTGATGGTGATCCATATGATACTTGGCATATGTGTAATTTTGTGTGACAAAAGCCATTCCGGAATGCACAACACCTTTTGGTTTACCTGTCGTACCACTTGTATAAAATACAATACCACTCTCATTTGCTTCAAGTCTTTCAGGTTCACAAACGATACTTGCTACTTTTGTCTGCTCATGCCACCAGTAATCACGGCCTTCTTTCATTTGAACCTCTGAACCTAATCGGTCAACAACAATAACTGCTTTGACAGATGGAATCGATGGTACAACATGATCGACTTTTTCTTTTAAACGAATGACTTTACCCCGTCGTTCGGTTGCATCTGCTGTGACCAATACTTTTGGCTCAAAACTAATGAGTCGATCTGTCAATGATTTTTCGGAATAACCTGAGAAAATCGTATTGTATATCGCACCAATTCGAAAACATGCTAATACGGCAATAATGGCTTCGGCAAGATTGGGAAGATAAATCGCTACACAATCACCTTTTTTTACACCAAATGATTTCAGGACATTCGCAAATCGATTTACCTCAGCAAGAAGCATGGTATACGTGTAAAATTTGCTGTCCCCGTTTTCACCCTCCCAAATGAGGGCGGTCCGGTTTCCTGCCCCATTTTCTATATGCCGATCAAGCAAGTTCACACTCGGATTACTAATGCCCCCAACATAATAGCGAAAGTCAGGGAGTTTTCCACTAATGGTTTCATTCCATGGTTGATACCAAACTAGCTCACGGGCTGCTCGATCCCAAAAGGCAACAGGATCTTCTTGGGACTGTCTAAGAAGTTCTTGAAAAGCTTCGCTGCTCCCAATAGTGGTTGAACGAACTTTATCTTCGTCTGGATAAACGAGCTTGCTATTTGAAACTACTTGTAAAATTCCGCGAACATCCATGTAATTTCTCCTTTGCCCATTTTTAATTAATTACGATAAAAATTCTTTAACATCCAATTTGTTTGGCGATAACCATTCGTTGTACTTCAGATGTTCCTTCACCAATTTCCAAGAGTTTGGCATCACGGAAAAATCTCTCAACCTGATATTCTTTCATATATCCATATCCGCCATGCATTTGAACGGCTTGATCACATGTACGCATGCACATTTCCGAAGCGAATAATTTTGCATATGCCGCTTCCTTTTTAAATGCTCGTCCTTGATCCTTTAACCAAGCTGCTTTGAAAACCATATTCCGAGCTAATTCGATATTCATTGCCATGTCAGCTAGTTTAAATTGGATTGCCTGAAAATTGGTTAAACTCTTTCCAAACTGTTTTCTTTCTTTTGCATATTGAAGAGCTTTTTCATATGCACCTTGAGCAATGCCCACAGCCATGGCACCGATTCCAATTCTTCCACCATCAAGAGTAGCTAAAAATTGCTTGTACCCGTTTCCTTCTGTACCCAGTAGATTTTCTTTTGGTACACTAACATTCTCTAAGATAAGTTCTGTGGTATTCGAGGCATGCAGACCCATTTTTTCATAGTTATTGATCACAGTGAACCCTGGGGCATCTGTAGGAACAATAAATGCGCTGATTCCGTTGATTCCTTTGGAATGGTCTGTTACGGCTGTCACTGCAAGGTGATTGGCATAACTTGCATTTGTAATAAAACATTTTGAGCCATTAATGACCCACTCATCTCCAACAAGAACGGCTGTTGTTTGGGTTCCCCCTGCATCGGAGCCTGCATTCGGTTCCGTCAATCCAAATGCCCCAAAGGACTCTCCAGTACAAATGGGTGTTAAGTACTTCTCTTTTTGCTCATGGGTACCAAATAAATGAAGAGGTGCTCCCCCTAATGAAATATGGGCTGAATAAGTAATTCCTGTTGATGCACAAACACGGCTAAGTTCTTCAACGACAATGGCAAAGCTGATCGTATCAGCTTCACCTCCCCCGTATTGTTCAGGAAAAGGCAGACCCATAATCCCCAACTCCGCAAGTTTTAAAAAAACTTCCTTTGGGAATTCCCCAGTTCGATCTCGGTCATCTGCTTTCGGAGCCACTTCTGCTTCCGCAAAATCCCGAATTAACTTGCGGATCATTTCTTGTTCTTTCGTTAAATCAAAATTCATTTATTCGCAACTCCATTCCGAATATTCTGACGGTATTCGATAAAAAACCACCTTACGACAAATTACTTTTTGACTAACTATTGGGAACTCTTAACAAAATCTCTTTATCCTAACCTCCTTTCATTATTTTCATAATTTTCATATAATAAGAATATAACGATAATGAATATTTGGCAATGTAGATTTTCATGAATATTCCGATAAAAAATTCGTGTGTTTTACACAAATTATGTATGCGTATTCAAACTCAAAATCTTAGAAAAAGGATGATGAAAAGTGCAAGAAACATTAACTCATCGGCAACTAAAGTCCTTAATCCATGTGTCAAACATTAACTCCCTATAACAGAAATTTATTGGAGCGGTCGATTCCGAGCAATTTTCATTTTACCTCTGTCATTAGTTCACCTATTTTACAAAAAGGAAAATGTATTGGCGGATTACATTAGACTCTTTCGAGCATTCTTTGCAGTTTAAGCAAGAGGATATTCATCTATTAGAAGCAATTGGCCACCAAGCAGCGATTGCCTTGGAAAAATCCAGCCTTTATTTCGAAAAGGAAACAATGGTTCGAAAGCTTTCCCAATCAATTGAAATACATAGGAACTTGGCCAATCTTGTTGTAAATGGAGAAGGAATTCAATCGATTATTGCTGATACAAAAGAATCAAGTAAAACTAAAGCCGTTTTATCCAGCGCCCTGCCATCTCAATCCAATTAGCTACTACAGGTTGAAGTGTTCTTTCATTATTTCTAGCCTGTGTCTCTTCTGTACCGAGGGACAATCCATGTATTCCCTTCGGATAAATATGCATTTCCAGTGAAACTTTATTCTTCAGAAGGCTATTGGCAAACAATAAGCTGTTTTCAACAGGAACAGACTGATCTTCATAGGTGTGCCAAAGGAATGTTGGAGGGGTATCGGCTGAAACATGTTTTTCCAGCGAGACCTCGTGAATCAGTTCATCATATTTCCCCCCCAGTAATGCAACAAAGGAACCCTTATGTGAAGATGGACCAGAAGTGATAACCGGGTAACTTAATAGAATTCCATTTGGCTTGATCTCTTCGTCTGAAATCCCCAGGCTTTCCTGTAAAAAGGGTTTATTCCAAAAAACACCTAAACTTGCTGCTAAGTGGCCTCCTGCAGAAAAACCAGCAACAATAATCTTATTCTTGTCAATATGCCATCGGTTTGCATTTTTCCTAATAAGAGCCACTGCCAAAGATAGTTCTTCCAGTGCTGTTGGAAACGTAGCGGGACGGACACTGTACCGTAAAACACAGGCATGAAATCCCATTGCATTCATTTTTATTGCAACGGGTTCAGCTTCTCG
>JAKACS010000073.1 GCA_021821235.1 Bacillota bacterium | reverse complement strand
TGCTCCACGAAATGAAACGCAGAGGTTCTCACTACGGATTAGCCACTCTTTGCATTGGTGGTGGCCAAGGAATTGCAACAATTGTCGAGATGGAAAAATAAATTTGGTAAGGTTATTCCGTAATTATGGAGAATTCCTTATTTACGGAATAACGCCATTCCGAAAATGGGGAAAATTCCGAATTTGCGGAATAATTATCTTTCGGAAATCAGGAAACTTCGTTTTGTATGCCGTATGGATCGCAAAAAATCTCATAGAGACCCTTTTATTCTTTTGGCACAAAGATTGCATTTATATCATGAGAATAGATTTTTTAAAAAAAAGGAGGATAATCTTGAAAACGCTTTCCGTAGAGATGGGAGAGAAGGCTTACTAAATTTAGCGAGGGGGGAAGTATATGGAACTGTTTATCATTTTATTATCGCTCGGTCTATTAATGTTTGTTGCTTATCGGGGATTCTCAGTTATCTTGTTTGCACCGATTGCGGCACTATTAGCAGTTGTATTGACAGATCCAAGCAATGTATTGCCGTTCTTTTCGGGTATTTTTATGGAAAAAATGGTTGGGTTTATAAAATCCTATTTTCCTGTGTTTTTGTTGGGAGCGATTTTTGGGAAAGTGGTTGAAATGTCAGGGATTGCAGAATCCATCGCAAAGACGATTGTTCGATTGCTGGGAGCCAAAAGGGCAATGCTGACAATCGTATTATTAGGTGCTATTTTGACCTACAGCGGGGTTAGCTTATTTGTCGCTGTATTCGCCATTTATCCTTTTGCTGCGCAAATGTTCAAGCAAGCCGATATTCCAAAAAGACTGATTCCCGGGACGATTGCCCTTGGCTCTTTCACATTCACGATGGATGCTTTGCCAGGAACACCGCAAATACAAAACGTGATCCCAATTGCCTATTTTAAGACAGATATTTACGCTGCACCTACTCTGGGGATTCTCGGCGCTATTTTTGTTTTCATTGTCGGCTTACTTTACTTGGAAATGAGAAGAAGAAAAGCTGAAAGAGCGGGAGAAGGTTATTACGGCTTCGATAAAGAAACGGCCGCTGGAATTGAGACGAATGAGATGGCTGTTCCGGATTTAACCACACAACTGTCTGTTAGTAAACAAGTTTTGGCTTTTATTCCACTTATTTTAGTAGGAGTTACCAATAAATTATTTGTCACTTATATTCCGAAGTGGTACCCAAAAGGCTTTGATTTTTCAGCCATTGGATTGAAAGCGTATACAGTCGATGTAACGGCTTCTGCTGCCATTTGGGCAATCGAAATGGCACTTGTTGTCGGGATTGTAACAACTTTGGCATTCGACTGGAAACGGGTTACCCGCAATCTGAAAGAAGGTTTGAATCTCAGCATCGCAGGAGCCCTTTTGGCAACGATGAATACGGGATCTGAGTATGGATTTGGGGGTGTTATCGCATCACTTCCCGGATTTGCAAAAGTAAGTGACGGGATTTCAAACACCTTTACAAACCCTTTGGTGAATGGCGCCGTCACAACAAGCACATTGGCCGGGATCACCGGTTCGGCATCAGGCGGTATGGGGATTGCGCTTGGAGCGATGGCTGACAAATATAATCAGGCAATCGCTGCTGCAAATATTCCGCCGGAAGTCATGCACCGTGTAGTCGCAATGGCATCGGGCGGCATGGATACACTGCCGCAGAATGGTGCTGTTATCACCCTCCTTGCGGTTACAGGTTTAACACACAAACAATCCTACCGGGATATATTCGCAGTAACGATTATCAAAACAATTGCCGTCTTTGTGGTGATCGGCCTTTATACATTATTCGGAATAGTTTAAGAGAAAAGAGGAGAAAACCGATGGTCAAGTCATTGAAAGGAAAAGTAGCATTTATTACAGGATCGGCAAGCGGCATTGGACTGGAAATTGCCAAAACGTTTGCCCAGGAAGGCGCCAAGGTTGTTATTTCTGATTTGGATAGTGAAAAGAGTGATCAAGTTGCTGAAGAGCTAAAAGATCAAGGGTACGAGGCGCTTTCGGCACCATGTGATGTAACCGATGAGGAGGCATTTAAAAATAGTCTTGATCGGGCAGTAAACGCGTTTGGAACAATTGATATTTTAGTAAACAATGCAGGGATGCAGTATGTTGCGCCAATCGAAGAGTTTCCAACTTCAAAATTTGAATTGCTGGTGAAAATTATGCTGACAGCGCCGTTTATCGGCATTAAGAATGTTTTTCCGATAATGAAAAAACAAGGATACGGAAGAATTATCAATATGGCATCGATCAATGGCGTCATCGGCTTTGCCGGAAAAGCAGCTTACAATAGTGCTAAGCATGGCGTGATCGGGTTAACAAAGGTCGCCGCATTGGAAGGTGCTGCTGAAGGAATTACTGTTAATGCACTATGCCCGGGCTATGTGGATACCCCGTTAGTTCGCGGGCAGCTGAAAGATCTTGCGGCAACGAGAAATGTACCATTCGAAAGAGTGCTGGAAGATGTCATTTATCCACTCGTCCCGCAAAAAAGGTTATTGTCCGTTGGGGAAATCGCTGAATACGCGTTATTTTTGGCAAGTGATAAAGCAAAAGGGGTTACCGGCCAGGCTGTCATTATTGATGGTGGGTATACGGTTCAGTAAAATTATAAAGGAATCCCGTCCGGCATGCCGGATGGGATTTTTTCTGATCGAGAAAGCAGATAGTCTATATCGTGTTTATTTAAAAGATCAAACTGCTATTCCTGTGTTGGTTCACTTGGAGGTTCAAGGCTGGGAAGATCCTGAATTCCAGAAGAGGATGTTTCAATACTTTTACCGTATCTTCGATCGTTATGGGGAGAACATTTATACTCTTGCTATCTATGTAAATGAAAATGAACAATCTATGCCAGAGGGTTATCAATACGACTTTTTTGGGACAAAATTAAGCTATAGGTTCAATACCTTTAAAATCAAAGATCAACAAGATGAAGATTTAATCCAATCGCCTAATCCCTTTAGTTTTATTGTATTGGCAGCAAAGAAAGCCGGACAAATAAAAACAAAGGATGAGGAAACGAGATACGAAATAAAAAAGCAATTGTTGCATATTCTATCCAACCAAAAGAGGTTGAATTCTTTGGATGATAAAAGAGTTGCTGCATTAGTCCGATTCATGGATAATATTATTAAGCTATCCGATGAACTTCAGACCAAATTCGAACGTGAAGTAATTGAAGAGTGGGAGGGCGGATTCATGCTTTCGTATGATGAAGAAATCAAAGATCAAGGTAAAAAGGAAGGAATAGACCAAAGTATCAGTGTCATCAAAATGTTAATGAAACAAAGACCAATAGAGGAAATCGCCAATAAATTGAATCTTTCAGTTGATGAGGTTGCAAAAATTAGAGATAAGTTCTACCAGTAAAATTTGCTGTGTAAGTCCGAAATTTTTTCGGACTTTTTATTTTATTATTTACCAAAAATCCCTGAAAACGGACAAAACAAGTTTCATTGTTTCTAGAACATTAAGCCACATAATCAATTTGTTCTTTGGTATAATTAAATTACCGAAATTAAGAGAGGTGGTTTAATGGCATATCAAGGATTTGAGAACATCCCTGCTAACTGGCATGAACAAATCATTAATCTGTTAGCTGAGCGAATTGTGATCGTGGATCGAGAAGGTAGGATTTTGTATATCAATGAAGCCTATTGTGAATTTTTAGGAACCACTGTGGGAAAAGCGCTTGGCATGCCTGTATATGAAATAATTGAAAATTCCAGGATGCACATTGTTGCCAAAACTGGGAAAAAAGAGCTTGCGGCTGTTCAGCCGATAAACGGAAGTGAAATGATCGCCAATCGTTATCCGCTCTATGAAAATGGGGAGATCGTAGGCGCGCTGGGGACTGTAATGTTTCGGAACCCGGAAGAATGGCGGATGTATAAGAGTAAAATTCAGCGACTTGTCGAAGAATTACGATATTATAAAACGAAGGTTCAATCCGACTATAAAAGCAAACATGATTTTAGTCACTTGATTGGGAATAGTCCCCTTTTTGTTGCTGCAAAAAGACTCGCTGAACGTGTTTCTGAAAGCGCTTCCTCAATTTTAATCATTGGAGAATCTGGGACTGGAAAAGAATTATTTGCCCATTCAATCCACAATAACAGCGATCGTTCAGGGATGCCATTTGTGGCGGTAAACTGCGCTTCTATTCCGGAGCATTTGCTCGAATCGGAACTGTTCGGTTATGAGGAGGGGGCTTTTACTGGTGCAAAAAAAGGCGGTAAGAAAGGGTTGTTTGAAATCGCCAACAATGGAACCCTTTTTTTGGATGAAATTGGTGATATGCCGATCGCCATGCAAAGCAAACTATTGCGCGTTTTGCAAGAGAGAGAAATCCATCGGGTTGGCGGGCAAAAGTCCATTGCCGTTGATGTCAGGATCATTGCGGCAACGCATCGTGATTTGGACAAAATGGTAGCTGAGGGTCACTTCCGTCAAGATTTGTATTATCGGCTGAATGTTATAAAAATAGAAATCCCGCCATTAAGAAAACGAAAAGACGACATCGAGCTTATCGCTATGAAATTGTTGAAAAAGTTGGAAGGGAGATTTTTTCGCCAGGGAATTGAACTTTCTCAAGAAGTAAAGGAAAAACTTACTCAGCATTCATGGCCAGGGAACATTCGCGAACTGGAAAATGTACTGGAGCGCTCAATCAATGTTTTGGATGGACAAGTAATCGAGTTAGACCATCTCCCACTTTACTTAAGAGAGCAAGAATCCCCCCATCATGACGAAAAGAAAAAGAGTAAAACATCCAACATCATGCCTGATTTTTCTACTATTCCCGTTCAGCCTTTGAAAGAAACACTCGCCGCTGTTGAAAAGCAAGCCATTGAAAATGCCCTAGCCTTAACGAAGGGGAACAAACTGGAGGCAGCAAAACATTTGGAAATGAGCAAAACCAGTTTCTATGAAAAATGCAAACTATATAATTTGTAAGAGGGTGGAAAAAAGGTCATAGCTGTCGGATCTAAAAGTAGCTGAGTTATCAGAGTAACTCCTTCATTTGACTTACAGACTACCCTTGCAAGTTGTTAAATGAAGGGGTATCACACTCAAAACTGCAATCTTTAATGAACAGATTACTTCCTGGACGGTATTAATGGTCTTGCTCCTTCAATTTCTTTCATGTTTTCGGCTCTATTTACGATAATGTTTTTAATAGGTGTAGTAAGAATGGGTTCTTCCATTGTTGTACAAGTGCAAAAATCTTTGTACATAAAAGACAAGAAAGTTTGTAGAATGCTTTTCTGTATTGTTTAAAACAAGAAAAATAAAAAAAGATAGTTAAAACAACTATCCTGAATTATTGAGGCATCCGGCATTAAAATAACTAAAGTCTTCTTTTTAACTCTTCATAAAAGTTCTCTCGTGTTCCTACACGAATGATTTTTACCTCAACACGATCCTCATATATTTCATAGGCAATACGATACTGAATTCCTTGATCTTTAATTACCCATTTTCTTATGTCTGCTAAATCACCCTTTAAAGATTCACCAAGGTAAGGATTTTCTGCAATATCCCCAATTGCTTTTTTTACTTTTTGGGCTACTGGCTTTCCTAGCTTTTTTATTTCTTTGATTATAGATTTTGGAACAAGGACTTCGTACATATTAATCCTCACCCTCAAGTTCCTCATTTAGCTGGTCAAGAGTAATATATTCTCCTCTCTCGATTTCCTGATCCACTTCACTGGCCATTTTTAGTAATGCTTTGCCTAGTTCTTTTTTGCGCTCTGGTAGCTTTTTCTCAACTTGTTCAGCAGATAGTCCTTCACTTTCTAAGTCTTTACGGATCAAGTCTTCAACATCATCAAAGAAGTCTGATTTATATAGTATTATTCGTCCATCTGAATTAATGCTTAGTTTTAATCTATCATGTGCTTGTAAATTAACCGTATCTCGTAACTCTTTTGGAATTGTAATTTGACCTCTATCGTTGATTTGCACATCATATAACATTAGTTTCACCCTTTCAGTAATGCTGAATTGATGAATATAGTATAACATACATTTCGGAAAAGAACACACCGATAATTAGGCTTTGACTGTTTTGCACCCTTAAGGAGAATCCGTTAGGTCACTGAAAGTTGCGCTCAACGCCCGAGAAAAAGAAAATAGGCAGTTTCCAATTCCATAAAAAGGAGTTGGAATCTGCCTTTTCGTTCTCATCGATGGGATTGTTCTCTCCTAAGAAAACGCTAATTCCTATCGCAACACATTAAAGTACCGCGCTTCTGGGTGGGCAAAGACGATGGCGGTTACCGACGCTTCCGGTTCCATCATGAAACCATCGGTCAGCTCGATGCCGATATCCTCTGGATGAATCAAAGCAAATAATTTTTGCTGATCTTCCAGTTCGGGGCAGGCCGGGTAGCCGAAGGAATAGCGCTGGCCTTGATAATGGGCCGCAAATCGATCCTGCATCGTGAAATCGATTGGATCCGGGAAGCCCCAACGGTCGCGCATTTGCCGGTGGATGAGCTCAGCAAAGCCTTCTGCAGACTCAAGTGCCAATGCTTGTAGCGCGTGGCTTTCCAGGAAGCGGCCATCCTGCTTGAATTGATCCGCTCTTTCGCGGATTCCTTTTCCTGCCGTAACGGCGAAAAATCCGACATAATCGATAATCCCGCTGTCTACTGATTTGAGGAAATCGGCCAAACATAAATGCGGTGCTGATTCTTGCCTTGGAAAATCGAAGACTTGCAAAATCTTTTCCGGCTGCTCTGGATCATAGATGAGAACCTTGTTTCCGTCCGATTGTGCCGGGAAAAATTGATAAACGGCCGCCGGAGTGATCCATCCTTGCGAACTTGCATCGGCAATCAGCCCATCGACTACTTCTTTAATTTTCAATACTTTCTCATCTTTCTCAGCGAGCAATTTTGCAACCTTTCCTTTTACACCAAGATGGTGGCCTAGCAGCATTTGCATGTTAATATATGGCTCAATATGAGAAAGTGAGTACGATTTTAAAATATGTTTTTTCAAATCTTTCGGGACAAAAACAGGAACTTCGGTTGAAACAGCCGGCTTCGGCTTTACTGCGACTGAAACAGCTGAACGTCTTGGGCTTTCGGTACCCTTGCTCAATTCCTCGGCTTTCGCCTTTTTCTCAATCATTAATTTTTCTCGGTCATCGGGAGACTGAAGCTGGTTGGCAAGTGATAACCCTGTCATCGCGTCCTTTGCATACAGCACAAGGCCATCATATTCTTTGGAAATTTTCGTATCGGTGAATTTCCTTGAAAGCGCAGCGCCCCCGACTAATATCGGCAAGGAAATTCCAGCCTCCTTCATATCCTGTGCGGTCAGCACCATTTGCTGCGCCGATTTTACCAACAATCCGCTCAAGCCGACGATATCTGGTTGTTCAGCACGAATCGCCTTGATTAATTCTGCTGGCGGAACTTTTATCCCTAAATCATGGACATCATAGCCGTTGTTGCTTAGAATGATATCGACTAAATTTTTGCCGATATCATGGACGTCGCCTTTAACGGTTGCTAGAAGAACTTTTCCTTTTGAAGCAGAAACATCGCCTTTTTCCATATAAGGTTCAAGATACGATACAGCCGCTTTCATGACTTCAGCACTTTGCAGAACTTCGGCAACAATTAATTGGTTGTCATTGAACAGCCGTCCGACTTCCTTCATTCCGTCCATCAACGGTCCATTGATGATATCGAGCGGTGCTGGATAGGATTCCAGCGCGAGCGCTAAGTCCGGCAGTAAACCTTCCTTTGTTCCTTCCACAACATAATAGGCGAGTCGTTCTTCCAACGTCATCGATGGCCTTGTTGCCTTCGATTCTTTCTTTTTACCACGGTAAAAATCCGTAAACTTTGCAAGTGTTTCATCGGTTGTTCTAAATAAAAGATCTTCCGCCAAGGCAACTTCTTCTTTGGATATTGAAGCAAACCGCTCCAATTTTTCCGTATTGACGATTGCGTAATCGAGACCGGCCTGTGTGCAGTGGTAAAGGAAAACTGAATTTAAAATTTCCCGTCCGACAGGCGGCAATCCGAATGAAACGTTGCTGACGCCAAGGATTGTCTGGCATTCCGGGAATTTTTCTTTAATGAACCGGATGCCTTCAACCGTGGCTTTGGCTGAGCCGATATACTGTTCATCACCCGTTCCCACTGGAAAAACGAGCGGGTCAAAAATAAGATCCTGCGGTTTGAGGCCATATTTATGAACCAGCAATTCATAAGAGCGCTCGGCAATTTCCAGTTTGCGTTCGGCGGTTACACCCATTCCTTTTTCGTCAATCGTCCCAACAACAACAGCGGCCCCGTATTGATGAATCAGCGGAACAATCGCTTGAAAGCGCTCCTCGCCATCCTCAAGATTAATCGAGTTAATGATTGCTTTCCCTTGGGAAAACTTCAGTGCTTTTTCGATTACTTTTTCATCGGTTGAATCGATTACGAGCGGTACTTTGATTTTTTTAACAACTTCTTTAATAAAATTTTCCATATCCGTTATTTCATCGCGGTCGGGATCGGCGAGGCAAACATCGATTACGTGTGCGCCACCCTTTACTTGAGCTCGGGCAACTTCAGCCGCTTCTTCAAACTTTCCTTCCGAAATCAGCCGTTTAAATTTTCGCGAACCAATCACATTTGTCCGTTCGCCGACCATAATCGGTCGTAAAGTAGGATCATCGTAGATAAACGGTTCAATTCCGGAAACCATGTGAACGGAAGCTTGTTTTGTCTCACGAGGCTGATAGTTTTTCATTGTTTTAGCAATTTCTCGAATATGTTCAGGTGTTGTTCCGCAGCAGCCGCCGACAATGTTTAACCAGCCATGAGCGGCAAAATCTGCGAGTTTTTTCGCTAAAATTTCCGGAGTTTCGTGATAATGTCCTTCTTCGTCAGGCAGGCCAGCATTTGGATAACAGCTGACCGCAGTGGAAGCAAGATCCGACAGTGAGCGGACATGATCCTGCATAAACTCAGGACCCGTAGCACAGTTCAAGCCCACTGCAACCGGGTTCATATGTTCGACAGAAATAAAAAAAGATTCGATTGATTGGCCGGCAAGTGTTGTCCCCATCGGTTCAATTGTTCCGGAAATCATTAAGGGAAGTTTTTTCCCCGTCTTTTCAAACGCACGCTTGATTCCCAAATAACCTGCTTTTACGTTTAGCATATCCTGGCTTGTTTCGAGTAAAAGCAAGTCTACTCCGCCATCGATCAGGCCGATCGCTTGCTCTTCATATGCTGCAGCGAGTACATCGAATGTTGTGCCGCCGGTGACGCTTAGCGTCTTTGTTGTTGGTCCCATCGAACCGGCAACATAGCGTGGCCAGTCTTCAGTGGATGCCTGCTGGGCTGCGCGAACCGCAATCAGCGCAGCAATTTTATTGAGTTCATATGCTTTATAGCCAAGGCCATATTCATCAAGGACAAGACTGGTTGCACCGAACGTATTCGTTTCAATAATATCGGCTCCGGCATCCAAGTATTCTTGATGGATTTTTGCAATGACTGCAGGAGTGGTGAGATTAAGGTGTTCATTGCAGCCTTCGTATTGTTCACCGCCAAAGTCTTCCGCTGTCAAATTTGCTTGTTGCAGCATCGTTCCCATTGCGCCGTCCATGACAAGAATGCGTTTTTTTAATTGTTCAACTATTGGTGTTTTCGGCATAATTTTTCCCCCTTAGCTCATTCGCAGGC
>JAKACS010000072.1 GCA_021821235.1 Bacillota bacterium | reverse complement strand
TAACAGAATATTTAATGAACGGATAGAAAATTTGAATGCCGAAGAATTTTACAAAGTGGAGATAAATTATTTAAAAATAATGTTATAAATTACCCATTAATAGGAAAATACTGGTTATACCATGATTGGAAGGGGGGGGAGCTGTGGCAAACCTTTTGTATGCAGCATTCTATATCGCGATTGCACTTAAATGGGCGGATTGGAAAAATTGGAAGCAATATTATCCAACAATTCTTTTCTTCATGGTTGGAGATTTACTGTACCAATTTTTATTTTTTCGCTACAGCATGTGGGAGTACAAGCCGATTGGCAGTGACGCCAGCTGGGCAAAGCACACGCATCTTTCCCTTTTAGTTATGTTCATCAAATATCCGTTAACGATGTTAATCTTTCTTGGCCATTTACCCGAGATCCGAGGAAAACGCTTCTTTTACATTTTAGGTTGGACACTTCTGTATCTTGTCAACGAACTGATCGATTTAATGACGGGTGGAATTGTTCACAAACATGGTTGGAATATCGCATGGTCCGCACTTTTTACGTTTGTTATGTTTTCAATTTTATCGATCCATTACAAAAATCCTCCATTGGCATGGTTTTTATCAGCGGCATTTACGGTTTTCTTATGGAAAGTGTTTGAAGTACCCTCAAGTATTTTAAAATAATTTTTTCTGAAAAATTTGCAAGCGCTGATAGGGATAAAAACATGGTGAATGTAATATGATGTGGGTAGGGGGGATCAAGTTGGAGATTCGTGTAATCGAGAAAGAAGCATTTCAAGTTGTAGGCATTGCCTGGAACGGTACATATTCTGAACTGGGAAAGCTTTCTCAGCTATTTACCGAGATGGAATTTAGAGCTGACGAGGTACTTTACCCTACAGGGGAACAAGTCTTGATTAACCCATTCCATTGTCGGGAAACGGAACTTACTTATTATGTAACGATTCCGGTTGAGAAAATTATAGATGTACCTGAAGGAATGGTAGGCTTCACCGTTCCAAAAAAAAGTTACGTATTCGGTACCCATCGTGGATTGCCGGAGGAAGTCGAGAAAACATACATACAAATGTTCAAATGGATGGAGGAGTATGGATATGAGCAAGACCATCATGCATTAAGCCTTGAAATATACACCTTGGGAAAGAGAAACATTCATCAAAGGGATGAAACCATTCAATTTGATATTTACTTGCCAGTCAAACGGTACAGAGAAGAGAACTAATTTCGGTTAGTTCTTTTTTTTGCCTTTTTTTAAAAGGAAGATATTAACACTGTCCAATTATTTCACTCGTTCTTTCCAAGAAGCATATTCTATTGTAACGCGTCTTAGAGAACGGATTAGCTTGATTATCTACCGGGCTAATCCACGATTTTCGCTAAAGGGAGTGGAAAATGTTGGAGAAAATATGGAAGCTTGTTAGTTTTCTAGTAATCTCGACTATGCTTATTTTATCGTCTGGGTTCCCCGCCTTTGCCAGTGAGCCAAATGTTGATTTTATCGATGTTTCCCACCATAATAATGAAACGGGATTGCCGCTTGCATTCTATCAAACTCTTAAGGAGAGCGGTGTAAATGGCGTTGTCATCAAAGTAAGTGAGGATCGCTACTTTGTCGACCCGGCCGCTTCTGTTAACATCGCCAATGCAAAACAAGCGGGAATGATTGTACATGCCTACCATTATGCTAGATTTACAAGCAATGAAATTGCCAAAGCAGAAGCCCAGTGGTTTGATAAAAAATTAAATCTCGTCGGCTTTGACAAAAACAAAGACGGTTATGTGGTTGTCGATGTTGAAGCGGTGAATCTGTCAAACAATCCTGCCAAACTAACCGAGTACACCAATACATTTATTCAGGAAATGAGGAGGCAGGGCTACACAAAAATTGATTTGTACAGCGGATCTAATTTTTACAATAACCGCTTGCTGCCGAAATCGCTGTTAGTTGACAAACCATGGCTCGCTTCCTATCCAAGTAATCCGCAAAAAGGCAAGCCAACCGCTGTTTTTTCTAATGGTGTGGGGGCATGGCAATGGGCCTCGGATTATCGCTTTAACGGTTTGGCATCATATGGGAATTTCGATGTATCAGAAGATTATGCAGGCAAGTATACAAACCAGGTTCGATCTTCTTCTGTCGTTGTAAAGAAAATTGAAACGATTTCGATCGTCGATTATATGAAAACAAAAGGGATGAATGCTTCCTTCAGCAACCGTGCCATCCTTGCAGAAGATTACGGGATCCCCAACTATTCAGGAACATCTGCACAAAACCTTGCATTGTTATCAAAGCTAAAAACCGGTATGAAACCGGCTCAAGTTAATTTTGAAAACAGCCAGCTTAAACCGTTGTCACAGCCTACCGCAGCTGCCTCGGCAACATACCGGATCAAGTGGGGCGATACATTAAGCGGCCTGGCAGGGAAGTTTGGCGTTTCCATCAATTCATTAGCATCCGTCAATAATATTCGCAACAAAAACTTAATCCGCGCCGGGCAAGTGCTAACAATTCCTTCCCGAACAACGGCTTACCAGACAGCGTCAACGCCTGTTTATCACCTCGTTCGCCGGGGGGATACCGTTTCTGAATTAGTGCTTCAATACCGTTCATCGCTTGCACAAATCAAAGTTTGGAATCATCTAAATACCAAATATACGATCTATGTTGGCCAAAAATTGCGGGTCAAATAAAGATTTTCTATTTGCATCCGCAATCGTTCTGCTGTAAGATGAAACCAACAAGTAAATAATCTTGACTGTATCAGTGAGTGATATAGTTTCCTTCGGGGTCAGGTGAAATTCCGAACCGGCGGTGATGAGGCATAAGCTTCTTAGTCCGTGACCCGGTTAGCCAATTGGTTAAACGGTGGATCTGGTGAAACTCCAGAGCCGACAGTTAAAGTCTGGATGGGAGAAGGAAGATAATGGATGGTTTGCAAAAGGGAAAATTGCCTATTTGTAAGCCTTGTTTTGTTATTGTCTTTTTCAAAAACCCTGAAGCATATGTTTGCTTTAGGGTTTTTCTTTTTTAATTATATACTAGTTGGAGTGAGAAAATTGAATGACGCAGATTATATGCGCTTAGCGATCGATTTGGCCAGGGCAACAAAAGGCCAGACCGCACCAAATCCTGTCGTCGGGGCAGTTGTCGTCAAAAACCGCCAGATTGTTGGGATGGGTGCCCATTTAAAGGCGGGCGAACCGCACGCAGAGGTTCACGCCATCCAAATGGCTGGTGAAAAAGCGAACGGCGCCACCCTTTATGTAACATTGGAACCGTGCAGCCACTACGGTAAGACGCCACCATGTTCGACATTGGTTATTTCTTCAAGGATAAAAAAAGTATTTGTCGCGACAACCGACCCAAACCCGCAAGTTGCCGGAGCTGGAATTGAGCGGATGCGCCATGCCGGTATTGAAGTAGAGGTTGGTTTATTGGCAAAGGAAGCGAGGGAACTGAATAAAGTATTTTTTCATCATATTCAAACAGGCCTTCCATATGTCACATTAAAATCTGCTGCCAGTTTGGATGGGAAAATTGCAACCGCCACAGGGGAAAGTAAGTGGATTACCAGTGAAGTTGCAAGAAGAGACGTTCATCAGCTTCGCCATCAACATGATGCCATTTTGGTAGGCGTCAACACCGTTTTAAAGGACGATCCAAGCTTAACCACAAGGCTTGCCGGCGGCGGAAAAAACCCGATTCGCGTCATTCTTGATACGAATTTAAGAACGCCGTTGAATGCAAAGGTGGTTCAGGATCAGCAAGCCCCAACCTGGATCGTGACTGGATCAGATACTTTAAACGAGCGGCAGCTGTTGTTTGAGCAAACAGGAGTAAAAATTATTAAAATGCCTAATCAGCAAATTATACTAAACGAAATATTGCCGATGTTAGGAGAACTTGGCGTTACCTCCGTTTTAGTAGAAGGTGGAGCTGAAGTAAACGGCAGTTTTTTGAAAGAGCAAGCCTTTCAGCAGCTAATTGTCTACATAGGGGCAAAATTGATTGGCGGAAGAAATGCCCCAACTGCATTTGCCGGTGAAGGAATCGGAAAAATTGCCGACGCGGTTCCGTTAAAAATAACATCTGTTGAACAGATTGGCGGCGACTTGAAAATAGTCGCAGAACCGGGTGTTGAGGAAGAAGGTGTGTAAAAGTGTTTACCGGAATTGTTGAAGAAATTGGTACAGTTGCTGCACTCCAGCAGGCGGGCGGTTCGTTTGTTTTAACTATCAAGGCAGAAAAAGTTCTTGAAGATGTTCAGCTTGGTGACAGCGTTGCAGTAAACGGCGTTTGCCTAACGGTGACCCATTTTACAAAGGAACAATTCAGCGTTGACGTGATGCCGGAAACGGTGAAAGCGACGAGTTTAAAAACGGTCAAGAGGGGGTCACCCGTTAATCTGGAACGAGCAATGGCGGCAGGTGGGCGGTTTGGCGGTCATTTTCTTTCAGGCCATGTGGACGGCACCGGCGTCATCGCAAGCAAAAAGCCGTTCGAAAATGCCGTCTATTATGAAATCACTGCTGACCATGAGCTGCTTAAGTTCATTATTTTAAAAGGTTCAATCGCAGTTGACGGGACAAGCTTGACGGTCTTTGGTGTCAGCGAAACAAGTTTTACGATTTCACTCATCCCGCACACAATGAAAGAAACGGTTCTAGGCAGCAAGGAACCAGGTGATACCGTCAATCTCGAAACCGATATGATCGGCAAATATGTCGGCCGTTTTTTAACTGGCTTAACAAACAAAGCCGCAGCAAAATCCACACGAATAACAGAAGAATTTTTAGAAGAAAATGGGTTTAAATAAGGAGGTAGAAGTAGGAATGTTTGCTCAAATTGAAGAGGCAATTGAAGAGCTGAAAAAAGGTAAAATGATTATCGTTTGCGATGATGAAGATCGTGAAAATGAAGGGGACTTTCTTGCCCTGGCTGAATTCGCCACCCAAGAAGTCATCAATTTCATGGCGACAAATGGCCGGGGGCTCATTTGTGTACCAATTGAAGGAGAGCTGGCTGAGCAGCTTGAATTAGTTCCAATGGTTGCAAAAAACACCGACAATCACGAAACAGCTTTTACCGTCAGTATTGATTATAAAACAACGACAACGGGAATCTCTGCGTTTGAACGGTCATTAACGATTCAGAAAATGCTGGATCCATCGTCAAATCCTGCTGATTTCCGCCGGCCAGGCCATATTTTCCCACTCACTGCCAAAAAAGGCGGGGTGCTTCGCCGGGCGGGCCATACCGAAGCGGCCGTCGACTTGGCACGGTTATCTGGGGGTAAGCCAGCCGGGGTGATTTGCGAAATTATGAATGAAGACGGCACGATGGCGCGTGTTCCAGAATTGCGCAAAATTGCCGATCAATTTGGCCTTAAATTGGTCACAATCAAAGATTTGATTCAGTATCGCCGGAATCAGGAAAAATTAGTGCAGCGCGAGATCGAAGCCCAATTGCCAACCGAGTTTGGAAATTTCCGGGCAATTGGCTACAGCAATCTTGTTGATGATAAAGAGCATATTGCTTTGGTCAAAGGTGAAATCGATTCCGAGAAACCGATTTTAGTTCGAGTACATTCGGAATGTTTAACCGGAGACGTATTTGGCTCCTATCGATGCGATTGCGGGCCGCAGCTCCATGCCGCTTTAAATCAAATTGAGCAGGAAGGAAATGGTGTGCTGTTATACATGCGCCAGGAAGGACGCGGAATCGGTCTTTTAAACAAATTGCGAGCTTATAAGCTGCAGGAAGAAGGCTATGATACGGTTGAGGCCAACCATAAGCTCGGCTTTGCCGCCGATTTGCGGGAGTACGGGATTGGTGCGCAAATTCTACGGGACTTAGGCGTGAAAAAAATGCGTTTATTGACCAACAATCCAAGAAAAATCAAAGGCTTGAGCGGTTATGGACTTGAAGTCGTCGAGCGGGTTCCGATTCAGATGGAAGCAAGAAAAGAAAACGAGAAATATTTAAAAACAAAATATGACAAACTTGGACATCTGCTTCAATTTTAAATGATTTTTTCAATCTAGAAACTGGAGGAAACAAATATGGGAAACTTTTTTGAAGGAAATTTGGTTGGTACAGGATTAAAAATTGGCATTGTTGTCGGCCGCTTTAATGAATTCATTACAAGCAAATTGTTGGGAGGTGCCCAAGACGCGTTAAAACGTCACGGTGTTAATGAAGTGGATGTTGATGTGGCATGGGTTCCAGGTGCTTTTGAAATTCCCCTTATTGCAAAGAAAATGGCTGATAGCAAAAAATATGATGCTGTTATCACATTAGGAACGGTTATTCGCGGGGCAACACCGCATTTCGATTACGTTTGCAATGAAGCGGCTAAAGGTGTTTCTGCAGCAGCACTGAACAGTGGAATTCCGGTTATCTTTGGGGTGCTGACAACTGATTCGATCGAACAGGCAATCGAAAGAGCAGGAACAAAAGCAGGCAATAAAGGTTGGGATGCAGCAACCGCAGCGATCGAAATGGCGAATTTATCGCGAGCGATGGAATAATAAAAATGCTAACCGTCTGAGCCTCAGGCGGTGGCTTTTTTGCAAAAAAAATGCGCTTATTGTCTAATAAAGTGTATAATGTGAATGACGTGAAAAATGAAGATTGAAACCAGGTGCTAAGATCTTTTAGAAGATTTTTAGCTTAATAGGGAAGTTTGGTTAAAAGCCAACGCGGTCCCGCCACTGTAAATGAGAGCAACCTATAACATGCCACTTTCAAGCGATTGATGGGAAGGCATAGGAAGCGATGATCATGAGCCAGGAAACCTGCCTGTTTAAAAACGCCAAAAGCCTACGCGGATAGGAGGGTGTTAAGTTGAAGTGGGTACAGCCACCTTCATCTTAACGTACATAACCTCCTCCTTTTGGGAGGATTTTTTTATGAGAAATTTTAGATTTTAGAGGGGGAAAGGAAATGGCAAAACACTATGCAAAACTGGCGTTTGTTTTTTTAATCGTATTTGGCCTTGTGATCGGAAACATCCAATCACCCGCATTCGCCGCTGAACAAATAAATCAAGGAACCGTAACAGTTATTGGAACAGACCTGGCAGCACCGCCATCGGTTCCGGAAAAAACCGTGTCTTTTGCAGCAAACGATACTGCATTCAATGCACTAATCACTGCAGTGGGCTCAAACAATGTGGGATATAAGGATGATCCAACGTATGGAAAATACATCACGTCGATAAATGGAGTTGCCGCAACAGACAGCCTGTATTGGGCTTTCTATCTAAACGGTATTTCCTCACCAGTTGGCGTCGATAGTTACCATGTCCAAAATGGAGATAAAATAGCGTTCAAATTTGTTGACTACCCAACTACGCAAAAAAGCACTGCATCATTAAAAATTGTCGGCAAAGATCAGAAAATCCTTTATACGTCTGCCTACCCGATCAGTTTTTTGGACAATGCCACTGCTTTTCAACTTTTACAGGTCACATTAGGTAGCGACAAAGTTAGCTACAGCGAGTCCAAGTATGGAAAATACATCACTTCAATTGATGGCGTTACACCATCAGGCAATGACTACTGGGCATTTTATATCAATGGAAAGATGGCTGAAGTTGGTGCGGATAGTTATCAACTAAAACCTGGGGATCAAATCAGTTTCCAGTATGAAACATCGCAACCGGTGGATAATACCGCAAATAGTTCTCCCGGATCCAACAACCCTGGTGATGGAAGCTCGCAAACGATTGCAGCGATCTCAAATGCCGAACTGCAAAAAGCCATTGACCGCGCTACTGATTACACATTGAAAAATCAAGTTGGCGAGTGGGATGTAATTGCCCTAAAACAAGCCGGAAAAACAATCCCGGCAACTTATCTTGCAAACACAACGCAACAGATTGCCGAAAAGCAAGGGAAATTTTCCAGAATTACGGACACCGAACGGTACCTTCTAGGAGTATTGGCAGCTGGCGGTGATCCAACCAATGTCAGTGGCTACAATTTAGTTGAATTAGTTTACAACGGAAATGTTGCCAAACAAGGCCTAAACGGCGTTGCCTATGCACTGATTGCCTTAGACAGCGCCCAATTCCCAGTACCTGACACAGCCCAATGGACGAGAGAGAAATTGATCAGTCAGCTGCTCGAAAAACAAAATGCTGATGGCGGCTGGGCATGGGATGGCAGCACGACAAGCGATGTGGATTCAAGCGCGATGATCTTAGCAGCATTAGCTCCATACAAAGATAGAAAAGATGCCAAGGCAAAGATCGACGCGGCCGTTCAATATCTTTCTAAGCAATATTTAGCAGGAAAAATAAACAATAGTTCCAGTGCAGCGCAAACCGTGATCGCTCTTTCTTCGCTTGGGATCGACGCCAATGGTACGCTTTTTGCCAAAGATGGCACAAGCTTACCGAAGTATTTACTATCCTTTCAGAATACCGATGGCGGTTTTGACTGGCAGGGTGGCGACAAAAGCGATTCTTTTTCGACCTCACAGCCGTTTGAAGCACTTGTTGCTTATCAGCTGATGAGAAATGGAAAAGGCTTGCTGTATCATCTGCCGCTTGCAGCCAGTAATCCAGCAGTAAAAACTGCTCCGGCTAGCGCAGCACAAGCTACACCGATTACCAAAGCTCAAGATAAGCAAGAAGGTTATGCACTTCCGGATACAGCAACAAATGCAGGAAATTTAATCCTGATCGGAATTGGCTTAATGTTGATCGGTGCCGTTTATTATATTGGTCGCTTGCGAAAAAAATGGTAAGAAGGAGGTTTCCAGCTTGCGTTGGCCCAATAAAAAATTCGCCTATATCCTGCTGTTTTTCCTGCTGTTTAGTTTAGTCGGCTGCAGTTTCGCGACTGCAGGAAAAGAAACAACTCAAAAAACAAACGTTCAAAAAGTTGAGAACAAGAAAGTAGCGGAAAAAGCCGAATCGAGGCAAACAGTAGAGGTGAAAACTGACAACTCTGCTACGCATGTTTCGGTAACTGATCAAAAAAAGCCGCAAACTAGCAGTAGCAGCCTGGCACCAAAGTCAACATCAGGGCAGCCGGTACAAAACAAGACCGCTGCTTCTGCTACTAATTCAAAGACAGCACAAGCACCTGCTGTCGCAATAAAAACATCTGAAGCGGGTCAGGCGGCTTCAGCAAATAGTCAGCCAGCAGCTGCCAGCACCAAACCAGCGGCACCGGCACCGATTCAGGAAAAGCCAGCGGTACACACGGTGACATTCTCAATTGTCGGGCCGAAAGAGGATCACAGCGCAGATATGGCTCCAACGTCGGTAGAAATTAATGACGGCGATACAATCCTTGACGTGTTGGTTACTGCAATTGGAGAAGGAAACGTGCTTCACAAAGGCAGCGGCCCCACTGCGTATGTAGAGGGGATTAAGAACATTAACGAGTTTGATTACGGGGCAAAAAGCGGCTGGACCTTTAAATTAAATGGAGCAAATATTTTAAAAAGCACTGGAGTCATTTCCGTCAAAAACGGTGATCGAATTGAGGCTATTTATGTGGAATAATCGAAGGAGACAAAACCATGTTTGGTCGATTTGAACGATTCCATCCTCTTGTTTTATTATTCTATTACGGTGGTGCAATTGCCTTATTCTTTATATTGCTCCACCCGCTTTTTCTTAGCACTGCCTTTTTTCTCATTCTTTTGCTTCATTTGATAAAAGATCGTGGAAGAAGCCTCAGCCAATGGCTTTTTTTTATGGTGACAAGCGGGCTG
>JAKACS010000071.1 GCA_021821235.1 Bacillota bacterium | reverse complement strand
GGCATCTGGAGATTTCCCATTGTATTTTTCTTTAAATGCTTTTACGAACTTTTGCACGACAGGGTCCGAGTCACCGGAAGAGTAATGATTCGTAATATACGTATTGTTTAAAGCAGCGGCTCCGGCAATTTCAACGAGTTTCGGCGAATCCCAGCCGTCTCCGCCCATAAACGGTGCGTTAATGCCCAGCTCCCGTGCCTGTTTGACAATTAACCCGACCTCTTCATAATAACCAGGGAGGAAAACGAACTCCGGATTTTTTGCTTTAATCCGCGTCAACGTCGCCCGGAAATCAGTATCTTTGGCAACATAAGCTTCTTCTGAAACAATTTCGCCGCCATTTTTCGTAAACGATTTTTTAAACGCAGCGGCTAAACCTTTCGCATAGTCGCTTGAGTTATCGATTAAAATAGCTGCCTTTTTAACCTTTAATTCTTTCGCCGCAAAGTTGGCTGCAACCGTTCCTTGGAATGGATCGATAAAAGACGTACGGAAAACGAAGTCATTGACTTTTCCATCTTTATTTGTAATCGTTGGACTTGTGCCAGTTGGCGTCAATAGCGGAATCTTATTGTCTTGCACGATTTGCACTTGAGCTAATGTATTCGTGCTTGTTGCCGCGCCAACAATCGCAGCAACCTTATCTTGGCTGACAAGCTTGATGGCAGCATTGGTTGCTTCACCAGCGTCTGATTTATTGTCAACCTTTACCAATTCAAGTTTCTTGCCATTGACTCCGCCATTTTTATTTATTTCATCAAAAGCGAATTCTAAGCCTTCAAGCGCAGACTGCCCGTATGAAGCAACGCCCCCAGAAAGCTCGAGGTTGGCGCCAATTTTGATGGTTCCGCCGCCGTCACTGCTTTTTCCGCCCGTACTTGCTGAACTGCACCCGGCGATCACGCCTGCCGTTAGCATCAATGTCGCCAGCATGCCTGCAAATTTTCTTTTTCTCATGGTATACCCCCTAAAAAATTTGTAATTGCGATTGCGCAAACAACCCAGTAAGCGAATTTACACTTTACTCACTTTTTGGATTGTTACCAATAAAAATAATATTCTGAAAACATTGTACATAATAATTGATTTTTCGTCTAGTAGTACGTACTATTATTTTAAAATAATTGAAATAAATGAATATATTCTTAAAAATCAGTCATTTTTCATTTTTTAAGGGAAAAATTTTTTTGAGTAAAAATAATGGCTATTCAAAAGGATCCTTCTTTTTCTATCCGGACAAAAACAAACGAATGAACGCATTGCGTCCATTCGTTTGTTGCTTAAGCCAATTCTTTTTGTTTTGTTTCTTTTCCCAATAAAAGTACACTTGCAGCGCCAATTAAAACAGACAGGGCAAAGATGATAAATATCGTCGAAATGGATATTTGCCGTGCCACAAGGTAGCCAACGAGAAGCGGACCAATGATGCCGCCTACTCGCCCAAAGGAAGCGGCCAAACCCGCACCCGTACCGCGAATCACCGTTGGGTACTGCTCGGGTGTGTAGGCGTATAAGGCTCCCCATGCCCCAAGATTAAAGAACGACAATAAGATTCCCGAAGTCATTAACAAAGCTGTTGTTCCAGCTGTCCCAAACAAATAAGCGCTAGCCGCCGTTCCCAATAAGTAGACAATCAAGACAAACTTACGGCCAAACTTCTCAATCAGCCAGGAAGCCGTAAAATAGCCAGGAAGTTGTGAAAGCGTCATAATCAAAATATATTCAAAACTTTTGATTAACGTAAAACCTTTCATTACCATCACACTTGGAAGCCATAAAAACATTCCATAATACGAGAAGACGACAGTAAACCAAAGAATCCAAAGCATCGTTGTCTGGATTGCATACTCTTTTGACCAGACTTTGGCAATATTGGAAAAAACACTAGACCCTTCTTGACCCTTTACTTTAGCAAACTGCGGAGAATCCGGGAGCCCCAAACGTAAATAGAGGGCGTACAATGCAGGGAGGGCACTGATTAACAATGCCGATTGCCAGCCATATTTCGGAATAATGAAATAGGATATTACAGCAGCAGCAAGCCATCCCCCCGCCCAAAAGCTTTCAAGCAGGACAACGACGCGCCCTCTTTTTTCTTTCGGAACGCTCTCCGAAACAAGGGTCGAAGCAACCGGCAACTCCCCGCCGAGACCCATTCCGATAATGAAGCGCAAGATTAAAAATAGCGCAAACGATGTGGTGAATGCAGCTGCCCCGCTGCCAATTGAAAACAATAACAAAGTAGCAATAAAGACATTTTTTCTGCCAATCTTATCCGCCATTACGCCAAAAAGCAAAGCGCCTACTGCCATTCCAATTGAATTTAGACTGCCGATCCAGCCCATTTGTTCAGTCGTTAAATTCCAATCGATTTTTAAAGCTGCAATGATGAAAGAGAGCATGCCAACATCCATTGCATCAAACATCCAGCCCATGCCAGCAACCCCAAGCAGCTTGCCGCTCGAGACGTCATTTCTTCTATTTAAAACCATCTTATGACCATATGCATTCACGTAAAACCCTCCTTATCGATAAATAGACTCTCGGCATTCGCCAAGTTAGATTGCACAAAGCTTTTCTTGTACCACTTTTATTTGATTCCTCCTTTTGGTAGGGGGATCTTTCGCTTTTTGTAAGTAAATTTGAAATTCCTCTGGGAAATGGTTCACCACCAAAAAGAGTCGTTTATACAAAAATATTGATTTGCGCTCCAGGCGCTTCGCTTTCCGGGGGGCAGGCGGTGAGCCTCCTCGCCGCTGGAAGCGGCTGCGGGGTCTCACCTTTCCTGCTGATCCCCCAGGAGTCTTCGCGCCTTCCGCTCCAATCAACGGGTTCTTTACAAGATCCTGCTCTTTACGTCACCATTTATAGTGACCGACTATCGAAATTTTGTTTCCTTTTTTGTCGAAATTTTTACAACGAACAACCTTGGGCATGATTAGTAAGATGTTTTTAGATGCTGCACATGATGCAGAGCCAATTTATGAATTGTTGGATCATTATAAAATTGAACCTTTTATCCGAACGAAAAAAGCTTTGGAACGTATAGTAACATTAAATTTCTACCAAAGAAATTCCCATTTGTCCAATGTAATTAAAAATTGAAGCCAAATGGATTTGATCAATCCAAGAACTGACAGAAATGGATCTCTCTATTGGCTTCTGGTACGAAAAATACTTGTGAGAAACCCTGTTCGAAATCCTTGATGTGTCAGCACCATGAGGCTTGGTTCAGCATTGAAAAAGAAGATTTGAATCTCCAAGAATTGATTATGAATAAGACTGCCTAAACAGGATTTTTTAGACTCATTTCTTATAAATTATTGTTTTTGTTTTTCACAGAATATATTGAAAACTGCATATGGTTGATTGGAGCGGAAGTGCGAGACTCCTGCGGGAGCAGTGGGACAGGTGAGACCCCGCAGGCGTTCACGCCGAGGAGGCTCAGCGCCCACCCCGCGGAAAGCGAGCAACTGGAGCGGAAATCAACCAAACGCAATGCTTGTTAAATAGCAAATAGGTTTATTTGACATGAACATAAAACAATGGTCATTTTTTCTCCCCTAAGATATATTCCCAATGATTTTTTTACAAGTCATCAATACGTTCACTTTTTATCCCGAGAGTCTATATAATCTAGCAATCTTTTTACATTATAACAAGTGTCTTTACACATGTCACTATGATTTTCATTCCTATCACTAATTTTTCACCCTTCATCCAATTTTATCCCGCATAAAAATCCAATTGGTTGCATCAGGCGAAACTTGTTAATGCGTGAGTCAGTAGCTTCACTTCATATAATTGTCGAAATTTGCATCATAAAATGTGATTAACATAATTTACAGACTATTCTAATAAATGTATAATGACTTTGTATCATAAACGAAAGGAGGACAGTGTTTACTTTTTACGGTCAAACAAAGGGGGTATTTTAAATGGCAGTAAATGAAAAAGATTTACAATACGGGGGCAATCATAATTCCGCACTCGACTACACTGAAATTGTTCAATCAACTTCATTTCAACAACTGCTTCGGGAAAAACGCAATTTTATCGTACCATGGTCGATTTTCTTCTTAGTCTTTTATTTCACCTTGCCAATTTTAACTGCTTATACATCTGTACTTAAAAGCAATGCATTTGGTTCGATCAGCTGGGGATGGGTTTTTGCTTTTGCGCAATTTATCATGACATGGGCATTATGTATGATTTATACAAAACGGGCAGCAAAATTTGACCAATCGGTTGAAGAAATCAAACAGGCGGCGGAAATAAGGGGGGCACAAGAATAGATGAACACAACAGCCTTTACACTGTTCCTCATCATTGTCGGACTCACACTTGTCATAACCTACGTCGCTTCAAAACGAACAAAAACAACAAGCGATTTCTATACTGCTGGCAGCAGCTTGACTGGCTGGCAAAATGGACTGGCGATTGCCGGAGACTATATGTCCGCTGCATCCTTCCTCGGCATTGCCGGAATGATCGCCCTTTCTGGGTTCGATGGCTTCTTTTACAGCATCGGCTTTCTGGTCGCTTATTTGGTTGTCTTGTATATTGTAGCCGAACCGCTTCGCAACCTTGGCAAATACACAATGGCAGACATGATTGCAGCGCGATTTAAGGAAAAAAATGTTCGTGGCGTTGCGGCCTTAAATACCATTACTATTTCCACCTTTTATATGATTGCTCAGTTGGTCGGTGCAGGTGCTCTGATCAAACTGCTGCTCGGCATTGATTATGTATACTCCGTTTTAATTGTCGGTGTCCTGATGACCGTCTACGTTGTTTTTGGCGGAATGATGGCAACAAGCTGGGTGCAGATTATTAAGGCACTCCTGTTAATGGGTGGAACAGTCGTCATTTCGATTATGGTGTTTGCCAAATTCGATTTCAACGTCATGACGATGTTCGATCAGATGAAAACGGCGACACCGTTAGGGGAAAAGTTTTTAAGCCCGGGCAATAAATTTACCAATCCGCTCGACACGATTTCGCTTAATTTGGCGCTCGTGCTCGGAACTGCTGGTCTGCCGCATATTCTTACCCGTTTCTTTACAGTAAAAGACGCCATCACCGCCCGGAAATCAGTTGTTTATGCAACCTGGATTATCGGTATTTTCTATGTGATGACGATCTTTTTAGGTTTTGGCGCCGCCGCATTTGTCGGCTATGATAAAATTGTTGCTGCCAATGCAGCTGGCAACATGGCTGCACCGCTTCTGGCTGAAGCGCTTGGTGGGGAATTCTTTTTCGCGTTCATTTCTGCGGTTGCGTTTGCAACCATTCTTGCGGTTGTTGCCGGGCTCGTGCTGTCTGCCGCATCGGCCTTTGCCCATGACTTTTACAGCCACATCATCCGCCATGGCAAAGCAACAGAAAAAGAGCAGGTTGTCGCCGCACGCTGGGCATCAATTGGCGTTTCTGCGCTCTCCATTTTGCTTGCACTGTTTGCGCAAAAATTAAACGTTGCTTTCCTTGTTTCACTTGCATTTGCTGTTGCCGCTAGCGCTAACTTGCCAGTTATTGTGTTTACGGTTTTTTGGAAACGCTTTAATACAGCAGGGGCGATTACCGGCATGCTTGTCGGGCTAATCAGCGCGCTCGTTTTAGTTGCCATCAGCCCAAACGTCTGGTCACCGGAAGTCGGTAAAGCGATCCTTGTCGGCAAGCCGCTCGTCAGCTTGACAAACCCGGGAATCATTTCGATTCCGCTCGGCTTTATCGCTGCCTATCTTGGAACAGTGCTGTCAAGTAAGAAAGCAGACGTGAAGAAGTTTGATGAAATTCTCGTCAAAGCCAATACAGGATTGTAAGTTTAAGAGGCTGCCGGGAAAACTCCTGGCAGCCTTTTTTTGTAATATTAGAATTGATATTACACTCCATTAATCCACCAAACTAAAAAGAACCGGGCGGTTTTTGCCCGGTTCTTCTTACGTACTTGATCACCTTCGTTGAATCCAGCCCAGGCTCTTCCTAATCAAATGCGCCTTCGACATTTTTAAACTGGTTGGAATACATCTGATAATAACGACCGCGGGCTGCCATCAGCGCCTCGTGGCTCCCCTTTTCCACCAATTCTCCATGGTCAATCACCATAATCGTGTCGGCATCGCGGATCGTGTTTAACCGATGGGCAATGATAAAGCTTGTGCGCCCTTTCATAACCGACAACAACGCATCTTGAATATGCAATTCCGTCCTTGTGTCAATACTGCTTGTCGCCTCATCCAAAATGAGCAGCGCCGGTTTCGCCAAAATGACCCGGGCAATTGCCAATAGCTGGAGCTGTCCTTGACTAAGATTGCCGCCGTTTTCTGACAGGACGGTATCATAGCCATTTGGCAGCCGCTGAATAAACTCGGCTGCATTGGCCAGCTCGGCTGCCGCCTCCACTTCCTGATCGGTCGCATCCGGATTCCCGTACAGAATATTTTCCTTAATCGTGCCGGAAAAAAGATACGTATCCTGCAGCACAAAACCGAAACTGCGGCGCAAGCTGTCTCTTGTATAGTTGCGGATATCCATGCCATCTAGCAAAATCCGGCCGCTTGTTACATCGTAGAACCTTGTCAGCAGATTGACAACCGTTGTCTTTCCCGCACCCGTTGGGCCAACGAGCGCTGTGCTGCTGCCAGCGGGAGCCTCAAACTGAATGTTTTTTAAAATCGGCACGTCTGCCCGATAACCAAACGTGACATTTTCAAACTGTACATGCCCTTTCGGATCGACCAATGGAACTGCATCCTCGGCATCTGCCGGCTCTTCCTCTTCATCAAGAATTTCAAAAACCCGTTCTGCCCCGGCAACCCCTGATTGCAGGACATTGAAAATATTGGCAAGATCATTCAGCGGGCGGACAAATTGCCTTGAATACGTTAAAAAGCTGGCAATCACGCCAACCGTGATACTATTTTTTACCGCAAGAAGCCCGCCGACTACGGCCACAACGGTAAAACCAAGATTGTTGATCGCATTCATAATCGGCATTAAAAAGCCAGACCAAATTTGCGCCTTAAGGCCGACATCAAGCAGCTGTTTATTGACTGCTTCAAATTCTTCAATCGCCTTTTGTTCATGATTAAACGCTTTGACAACCTGAAGACCGGAAATGGTCTCCTCAATATGACCGTTTAATTTTCCAAGTTCCACCTGCTGGTTTTTAAACAAAACACTTGTTTTTTTCGCGATGGTTCTTGTTAATAAAAATACGAGCGGGACTGTGATGAGGCTGGCAATCGTTAAAACCGGACTCAACACCAGCATCATTGCCAGTGAGCCAATAATCACAATCACACCCGACATCAGTTGGGTGGTCGACTGCGAAATCGTATTACTAACATTGTCAATATCATTCGACAAGCGGCTCATTAGCTCACCATGCGTTCGTGAATCAAAAAAGGCAACAGGCAATTTTTGCAGCTTTTGAAAAAGCGTACTGCGCAAACTTTTCACGATTCGCTGGGAAACCCCCGCCATGAACCAGCCTTGCAAAAAGGTTAAGACCGCATCGAAAAGATAAGCACCAAGAAGGACGGCGATAATTGTCTCAAGCAAGGGAAAGTCCACTTTGCCACTCTTCAATGCCATCGCATCGACAGCTTTGCCGATCAAATAAGGAGCCAGAAGCGTTAAGACGGAATCAGCCACAATAAAGAGAAAGATTGACAGCAGTACGTTTCGCTCTTTGCCAAAATAAGACCAAAGCCGCTTCAGTGTGCCTTTGAAATTCTTTGGTTTAGCTACAGGACCCCGCCCGTGGCGGATCCCTCCTCCGCCCGGCCGCCCCGGTCCGGGGATGACGGGCGCGGGCTGGAAATTGGGTTTAAGCTGTTGGGATTGTTGCGCCATCGTTTTTAGCCCACCTCCTTGCCCATTTGCGATTGGAAAATTTCCTGATAGACCGGACAGCTCTTTAACAAGTCCTCATGCTTGCCAATCCCGGCTATTTCTCCGTGATCCATAACGACGATTTTATCCGCATCCATAACCGAGGTTATCCGCTGGGCAATCAGCAAAAACGTAAGGTTTCTCGCGTACATTTTCAGCGATTCCTTTATTTTTGCTTCCGTAGCCGCATCGACTGCACTTGTACTGTCATCCAAGATTAAAATTTCCGGTTTTCTTACAAGCGCCCTGGCAATGGAAATCCGCTGCTTTTGCCCGCCAGAAAAATTCACACCGCCCTGACCGATTTTCGTTTCATATCCTTCAGGTGCGGCTTCGATAAATTCAGCCGCACAGGCCATTTCAGCAGCCTGCCGAATTTCTTCAAACGAGGCCGCTTCTTTTCCCCAGCGGATATTGTCAGCAACACTGCCGGTGAAGAGAATATTTTTCTGTGGTACAATCGCAATTTTTTCTCTTAGCTTGTGCGGATTGATTTTTGTAATGTCTTCTCCATCGACTTTGATAGTTCCAGTACTGACATCGTAAAACCGCGGAATCAAGTTGACAAGCGTACTTTTTCCAGAGCCGGTTGAGCCAATGATCCCCACTGTTTCCCCCGGGAGGCAGGTCAAATTGATTTTTTTCAATACAGGCGTGCCGGTCATCCCTTCATAGGAAAAGCGGACATTTTCAAAATCAATTCTTCCTTTTTCACCCGTGTTCACTTTGCTTTCAACCGTCCGTGTTTGCGGTTCATCCAATGCGAAAATTTCAGCGATCCTGCTCGTCGAAGCCCTTGCCCGGACGAACATGTTGAAAACCATCGAAATCATCATCAAGGAAAAGAGGATTTGTGTCATATAGTTGATAAAGGCAATAATATGACCCACTTGCATTTGTCCTTTTTCAACCCCATATCCGCCCAGCCACAGCACAGCGACAATCCCGAGATTGACCGTCAGCATGATGGCTGGGCTAAAAACTGACATTAAGCGGATTGCTTTTATCGACTGGTCTTGAAACTCAAGGTTGGCAAGATTGAATTTGTTTGTTTCATAGTCAAACCGATTGAACGCTTTGATGACACGAACACCCGACAAATATTCGCGCATGACGCTGTTAACACGGTCAAGCGCTTTTTGCACTTTTTGAAAAAGCGGAAAGCCAAGCTTCATATTGGCTGCAATTAAAAGTGCAATAGCGGGAACGACGACGGCCAACACAACCGAGAGGCGAATGTTTAAGCGGATTGCCATAATTAAACCGCCAATCGCCAAGAGCGGTGCTTTAACAAAAATCCGCATCGTGCCGTTGACAAACACCTGCACCTGGGTGACATCATTTGTCAGCCGTGTAACGAGCGATGCACGATCAAATCGATCAATATTTTTAAACGAGAGCGACTGGATTTTCCGAAACAAATCGGAACGCAATTCTGCCCCCACGTTTTGCGAAACTTTGCTTGCAAGAATACTGCGCACGGAAGCAGATAATGCCCCGATAACCGTAATCAAGAGCATCAAACCGCCCATTTTCCAAACATACGGGAGATTTTTTTCCGCCACACCGACATCGATAATTTTAGACATAATCGTTGGCTGCAGCAGATCCGATACCGCTTCAAAGGTTAAAAATAAAATCGCAATGCTAAACAGCTTCCAATATTTTTTTGCGTATTTATTTAAAAATTGCATAGGGTGCCCGCCTTTATCAAATTACTCGATGGATCTGTTCCTTTCATTATAATTTTTCCTTCGGGTTACTAACAAATTTTAAAACTGAAAAAAACAACAGCTTGGAAATGGCCTCCAGCTGTTGTTATATCTTTATGAAAATTTACCATAGGTTCGGTTTGATGACCATAAATCCAAGAAC
>JAKACS010000070.1 GCA_021821235.1 Bacillota bacterium | reverse complement strand
CGGCCGCAGAACAGGAATGGAAGAAAAAAATTAAAGCATCCATTGATCAATATCTCTTTGAAACAAATGAGCATATAAAATTAAAGCCATTTTATACAAAAGAAGACATAAAAGGACTTGAGCATATTAATGCCAAACCGGGTCTGCCGCCGTATACGCGCGGACCGTATCCCACAATGTATGTCAACCGCCCGTGGACGGTCAGGCAATATGCCGGCTTTTCAACAGCGGAAGAGAGCAATGCGTTTTACCGTCGAAATTTGGCGATGGGGCAAAAGGGACTGTCGGTGGCCTTCGATTTAGCAACCCACCGGGGCTACGATTCTGATCATCCCCGGGTTGTCGGTGATGTAGGCAAAGCAGGGGTTGCGATCGATTCGATCCTAGATATGAAAACGTTGTTTGACGGCATCCCTTTAGAGCAAATGTCGGTATCGATGACGATGAATGGCGCAGTACTGCCGATTCTTGCTTTTTTCATTGTCACGGCGGAAGAACAGGGAGTCAGCCAGGAGAAGCTTTCTGGAACGATTCAAAATGATATTTTAAAAGAATATATGGTTCGTAACACGTATATTTATCCGCCGGAAATGTCGATGAAAATCATTGCCGATATTTTTGAATACACATCGAAGTACATGCCGAGGTTTAACAGTATCAGTATTTCCGGCTATCATATGCAGGAAGCCGGTGCACCTGCTGATCTCGAGCTTGCATATACGCTTGCAGACGGGCTTGAATACGTACGAACCGGTCTTAAAGCAGGAATTGATATTGATTCCTTCGCCCCAAGGCTATCGTTTTTTTGGGCAATCGGGAAGAATTATTTTATGGAAGTTGCAAAAATGCGAGCCGCCCGCTTTATTTGGGCGAAAATGATGAAAACGTTCCACCCAAAAAATCCAAAGTCGCTTGCGCTCAGGACACACTCACAGACATCCGGCTGGAGTTTGACAGAGCAAGATCCGTTTAACAATGTCATGCGGACACTTGTGGAAGCACACGCGGCTGCAATGGGACATACGCAATCACTGCATACGAATGCGCTTGACGAAGCAATTGCATTGCCAACGGATTTTTCCGCACGAATTGCCCGCAATACCCAGCTTTTCCTTCAGGAAGAGACAGGGATTACCAATGTCATCGACCCATGGGGGGGGTCTTACTATGTAGAAACGTTAACAAATAAATTGATTACCCGCGCATGGGAGCATATTGAAGAAATTGAGAACCTTGGCGGGATGGCAAAGGCAATTGAGACTGGATTGCCAAAAATGAAAATCGAAGAAGCGGCTGCCAAGAGACAAGCACAGATTGACTCAGGAAAAGAAATCATCATTGGTGTGAACCGCTTCCGTCCCGAGCAGGAAGAACCAATTGATATTCTCGATATTGATAATACTGCAGTAAGAACTAAACAAATAGAAAAATTGAAAAAGTTAAGAGCCAGCCGTGATGAAGAAAAAGTGAGGCAAACGTTAACAGCTTTAACGAAGGCCGCTGAAACCGGTGAAGAAAATTTGCTGGAGGCAGCGATCCGGGCGGCAAGGGCAAGAGCGACACTCGGAGAAATTTCCGATGCAATTGAAAAAGTTTCAAGCCGTCATAAAGCTATTATCCGCTCGGTCAGCGGCGTTTACAGTACATCTTTTTCAAATGAAGAGGAAATCGTTGAAGTGCAAAGGATGACGGAAGAATTTTTGGAAAATGAGGGAAGAAGACCGAGAATTCTAATCGCGAAAATGGGGCAAGATGGCCATGATCGCGGAGCAAAAGTGATCGCAACCGCTTTTGCCGATTTAGGGTTTGATGTCGATATTGGCCCATTGTTCCAAACACCAGCAGAAACGGCGATGCAAGCGGTCGAAAATGATGTCCATGTGATTGGGATGAGCTCGCTTGCTGCAGGGCATAAAACGCTGTTGCCGCAGTTGGTCAAGGAATTGAAAAAATTAGGGCGGGAAGATATTTTGGTTGTTGTTGGCGGTGTCATCCCAGCTCAGGATTATGATTATCTATACGAACATGGAGCCGCGGCGATCTTTGGACCGGGGACAATCATTCCAGTAGCAGCCCAGCAAGTGATCAAAAAGATCTATATCCAGCTGGGCTATGAGGAAGTGGCACAATAGTGGGTGACGGTAGAAAACCTGAATGGACAGATCCGAATCAGCCTGATGCTTTTTCCAGTATCATTCGAAAAGGTTCCGAACAGCAGAATAAGTTGTCTGGCTTTCAAAAAAACATCCGTTTTCAGAAAAAGAAAACGGATGAACCAGCGGTTGACATTTTTGCTGAAGGGGTTTTAGCTGGAGACCGGGGCCTTCTTGCCCGTGCAATCACGTTGATTGAAAGCAATTCTGATCATCATTTTAAAAGGGGTCAGGAACTTTTGCAAAGGCTTCTGCCACATACAGGCAAATCGATTCGCATCGGGATTACCGGTGTGCCGGGGGCTGGAAAGAGCACATTTATTGAAGCTTTTGGCTTATACTTATGCAGCCTTGGCCACCATGTTGCCGTTCTTGCTGTCGATCCCAGTTCAAGCCTTAGTGGCGGAAGTATTCTTGGAGATAAAACACGGATGGAGCAGTTATCGCGAAACCCCAAAGCCTTCATTCGCCCTTCACCATCGGAAGGCAAGCTTGGCGGTGTCCACCGGAAAACGAGAGAATCGATGCTATTATGTGAGGCTGCGGGTTTTGACGTGATTTTGGTTGAAACAGTTGGAGTCGGGCAAAGTGAAGTAATTATTCGTGATATGGTTGATTTTTTCATGTTGCTTGTCTTGACAGGAGCGGGCGATGAACTGCAAGGAATGAAAAAAGGCATTATGGAGCTGGCAGATGCGATCATTGTCCATAAAGCGGACGGAGCCAACCAAAAAAATGCATTGAAGACTATACATGAGTATAACAGGGTACTTCACTTTCTGCAGCCGGCTACAAAAGGCTGGGCAACAAAAGCGTATGCGTGCTCATCGCTGACAGGTGATGGAATCAAAGATGTTTGGAAGGTCATTGAAGCTTTTACGAATAAAGGAAATTCTTCCGGCGTTTTCGAAGAAAGAAGAAAGGCTCAGGCAAGGGAATGGCTGTATTCTATGGTTGCCGACCAATTGCATTATCAGTTTTATCACCATCCGGAAGTGAAAACCCAGCTTCCTAAATTGGAAAACGAAGTGATGGCTGGCGAAAAAACCGTTGCAACGGCAGTCGACCTGCTTTTTCAAGCATTTTATCACCGCTAGGTTGTGGAGGCAATAAAGGATGAGTATGGAAAAACAGATGGATGTTTTAACGAAAATAAAAAGTTATAAAAACCGGCAAGTCGTGATCAACTGCTACGATGAAGAAGATTCTTTAATCGAACGAAATGGTTTTCATTTTGATTCGATACAAACGGACAATGAGAGAGTCATGTTTCTAAAACGAGATGAATTGGCTTATTCGTTCTCATTAAGCGAATTCCCGGAAAGCAAAATCATGAATGATTTTGCTGATTACTACGCTTTCTACAATAAACAAAACAGAATCTGCATTTATTTTCCGCATTAACTTTTTCCAAGCGAAAGATACACGGGATTTGAAAAAATGTTATTTTAACTGTTATTATATTATTATTCCCGTTATCGATAGAAGGAGCGATTTGACAATATGAGTATGGATTTCAACTTTTTTATGAATGATGTCGTGCGTCAGGCACGCCAGGAAATTGCTAGTGCAGGCTATGAAGAATTAACAACACCTGAAGAGGTGGAGAGTGCTTTTTCAAGACCAGGCACAACGCTTGTCATGATTAACTCTGTTTGCGGCTGTGCCGGCGGAGTCGCCCGCCCTGCTGCTGCCCATGCCCTTCATTATGACAAACGGCCCAATCATCTTGTAACCGTTTTTGCCGGGCAAGATAAAGAGGCAACGGAAAAAGCAAGAAGCTATTTCACAGGCTATCCGCCATCCTCTCCATCGTTTGCTTTATTAAAAGACGGCAAAATTTGCACGATGATTGAGCGTCACCAAATTGAAGGCTATGATCCGATGAACGTCGTCAATAGGCTTCAGCAAACTTTTGAAGAATATTGTGAAGAAGTCTAGCATTAAAAAGCCAATCTCTTTAGCGGAGGTTGGCTTTTTCCGAGCAATTTTTTTGAAAAATAGTATTGCATAATGTGAAAAATGTGTTAAAATTCAATACGTTGAATAAATATTAGCTCTGTATTTCTGTCTGAAAATGAGCATACTAACCGATAAAATAGACAAAATGAACAATCGTTTTAGTTGGGTAAAATTATAGGAGGAAAATGACATGAAAAAAAGGTTTATTCTATTTTTGTCAGTCATCATGCTGGTAGGAATTCTTGCTGCATGTGGAACAAACAACAACAAAAATGCTGGAACCAAGGACAAAAAGGTTTTGGTAATGGGCACTTCAGCTGACTATCCGCCATTCGAATACATCAAAACAAAAACCAGCGATAAAATCATCGGCTTTGATGTTGACCTTGCTAATGCCATTGCCGGTAAACTTGGCTACAAAGTTCAAGTAAAAGATATTGATTTCAGCGGATTGATTCAAGCGCTAAAATCAGGACAAGTTGACTTTGTATTAGCGGGTATGACACCGACGGAAAAGCGGAAGAAAAGTGTTGATTTCAGTGATATTTACTACACTGCCCAAGACATGATTGTAACGAAAAAAGATAGCGGCATTAAAACGCTTGATGATTTAAAAGGAAAAACGGTAGGCGTGCAGCTTGGATCAATCCAAGAGGGTAACGCAAAAGACCTTAGCAAAAAGGTTCCGATTAAAATTGAAAACCGCAACCGTATTCCAGATCTAATTCAAGAAATCAAGGCAGGCCGCTTTGATGCAGCCATTATTGAAGACACAGTTGCAAAAGGATTTATTCAAAAAGAAACGGATTTAACTGGCTTCACGAGTAACGCCAATCCAGAGGGAGCAGGTTCTGCTATTGCCTTCCCGAAAAACAGTGATTTAACGGCTAAATTCAATAAAGAACTCCAGAAGATGAAAGATAATGGTGAATTGAAAAAATTAATTGTTAAGTGGTTTGGCGGGGAACAATAAAGAGGAAAAAAGGGACGTTCGGAGGGCAAGTTTTCTGAACGTCTTTAAACTGTTTAATAGAGAGGATTTGGTGATGGGATGAATTTGGATTTTACCCCATTTATTCCCTCCATGCCGTACATTTTAAAGGGTATCCTCGTTACCCTTAAAATTGTCATTTTGGCTGGAGTTTTAGGATTTATACTGGGCATTATTTTATCATTATTTAAAATTAGTACATTTAAGTTTCTTGGCTGGATTGCCGATCTTTACACATCCATTTTTCGCGGAACGCCGTTAGTGCTGCAGTTAATGCTAATCTATTATGGGTCACCGCAGTTGGTCGGCTATCAGATCGAGCCATATACCGCAGCCATTTTATCATTTGCCTTGAATTCAGGAGCCTATATTTCTGAAATTATTCGTGCCGGCATATTGGCAGTTGATAAAGGGCAGCGTGAAGCTTCGATGGCGCTTGGTGTTCCATATAGCAAAATGATGTGGGATATCATATTGCCGCAGGCGATGAAAAATATTCTTCCGGCGTTAATGAATGAATTTATTTCCTTGACAAAAGAATCCGCGATTGTGACGACCATCGGAGTAATGGATGTTATGCGCCGTTCCTACCAAGTTGGCGCAGAAAACTATTCGTTTTTCGAACCATTGTTAATTGCTGGACTCATTTATTACGTAATGGTCATCACGTTAACCTTCCTGGGAAAAGCAGTTGAAAGGAGAATGAGACGCAGTGATTAAGGTTGAAGGATTAGTTAAAAATTTTGGCAAGCTTGAAGTGTTAAAAAATATTTCGACAACGATCAAGGAAAGGGAAGTCGTTGCGATTATTGGACCATCCGGATCTGGAAAATCAACATTCTTGCGTTGCATGAATCTCTTGGAAAAACCAACTTCAGGGAAAATATGGATTGGTGATCAAGAAGTTACCGATAAAAATACAAATATAATGAAAGTTCGTCAAAACGTCGGTATGGTCTTTCAACATTTTTATTTATTTCCACACAAGACCGTGCTACAAAATTTAACATATGCCCCGATGAAGGTAAAAGGTTTATCGAAGGAGCAAGCAGAAAAAATTGCCCATGAACTTTTAGACAAAGTCGGTCTTTCTGAAAAAGCGAATGAATATCCGACAAGGCTTTCAGGCGGACAAAAGCAGCGTGTTGCCATTGCCCGCGCACTTGCAATGGAGCCGGATGTCATGCTTTTTGACGAACCGACATCGGCATTGGATCCAGAAATGGTCAAAGAAGTGTTGGAAGTCATGAAGGATCTTGCCCACACAGGGATGACGATGGCGATTGTTACGCACGAAATGGGCTTTGCCCGGGAAGTGGCAGACCGAGTTCTATTTCTTGACGGCGGTATGCTCGTTGAAGATGCGCCCCCAAGTGAGTTTTTCAAACAGCCAAAAAGCAAACGAGCGCAAGATTTTCTCGAAAAAATGCTATAATAAAAAAAATGGAAAAAGGTGATCGGCCGGATCATCTTTTTTCTTTTTATTACGTTTCAAGGGAGACCGTTAAATGAAATTTCGCATCGGTTATCGTACAATCAAAACGGCTTTGGGAACAGCCATTGCGATTTTAATTGCCCAGCAGCTCGGACTGCAAAATTTTGCTTCAGCTGGAATTCTAACGATTCTGTGCATCCAAGTAACCAAAAAACGTTCATTTCGGACAGCATGGGACCGATTTTTGGCTTGTGTTTTGGCAATGCCATTTTCAGCCTTGTTTTTTGAAGGAATTGCCTATCATCCACTTACAATTGGGCTGATGCTCTTTTTCTTTATTCCAACAATCGTCATGTTAAAAGCAAAAGACGGGGTCGTAACAAGCAGTGTGATTATTTTGCATATCTATGCAGCTCACCGGATTTCAATGGAAATCTTTTTAAATGAACTCGGGGTTATTGTTACAGGCATCGGCGTTGCTTTGGTGATGAATTTGTATATGCCAAGTGTTGACAAAAAACTGCAGCAGTTTCAACAAGAGATCGAAGAAAACTTCCGCAACATTTTTCTGGAAATGATCCATTACCTGCGAAAAGGAGAAAGTGATTGGGGCGGAGAAGAGATTACGAAAACTGCCAATTTGCTGAATGAAGCAAAAACAATCGCTTTCCGTGATGTAGAAAACCGTCTTTCTGGAGACGGAACGGGTTATTATCATTACTTTTCAATGCGAGAACAGCAATTTGAAATTATTGAACGAGTGTTGCAAATTGTAACTTCCCTTACCCGTACGGTGAAACAAGGAAAAATGATCGCTGATTTCCTCGAAGAGCTTTCAAATAATATTCATCCGGGAAATACAGCCTATATTTATATAGACAAGCTGAATAAGATGAAAAAAGAATTTGAAGAAATGGAACTACCGAAAACGCGTGAAGAGTTTGAAGCAAGAGCCGCGCTTTTGCAGCTTGTGATTGAAATGGATCGATATTTACTGATTAAGAGTTCTTTTAGAGGAATAAGAAAAATAGAGAAGACGAATGAAAAGAGGAAATTAGCGGCAAACTAGGTAAATGAAAACTCGCCGACTGGCGAGTCTTTGGACGAAGACAGAGGCGTAGTTGAATTTATGCGTTCAGAATTTATGGATATAAATTCTGATTAGCTAAAAAAGCAGGTGGTTGAATTGTTTAAAATTTTTTCTCCCATTTTTATTGCTTTTTTCATTTCCCCGTTATGGCCGCTCGGGCAAAATCCGTTGCCAGGTGATCCGTTTGTCATCGTGAACAAACGAACGAACGAGCTGGCGTTCATTGATGACAATCGGGTTCAAACCGTTGTGAGTATCGGATCCGGGAAAACAAGGGAATTAACGCCGGAAGGGCTCTTTACTATTACGGTAAAAGCAAAGGATCCATATTACCGGAAAAAGAATATTGCCGGAGGGGATCCGGCAAACCCGCTTGGTGCGAGGTGGATCGGGTTTGATGCAAATGGAACGGACGGGCGAATATTCGGTATTCACGGTACAAATCAGCCTGCCTCGATCGGAAAATACGTTTCTCAAGGCTGTATCCGTACGCAAAATGACATCATTAAGTCATTGTACCCGATTATCCCGCTTGGAACAAAAATACTTGTGATTTCAACAAATAAGTCATTTGAGAAATTGGCAAAAGAAAATGGCGCGATCCAATGAAAAACAAGGGTGATTCGTTTGAATCACCCTTGTGCTTATTTAAACGTTTACGATAGAAATTGCGCAATTCCAAGCAGGAGGGTTGAAGCAAGCATTGCCAGAAGCATTAAATAAACGACGATTTTTCTTGTTTTACGATTTTTCAAAAGAAATTCCCCCAAGAACAAAATTCTCTCTCCTATTTTACATATAAAAACCCAAATTAACAACTGGACAAAATAAGAAGAATTTATGAACTTTTTATAGTATAATTTAATTGTCGAACAAATTCTACTATTTAAAATTGAGGGGAAATTATGGTCAAAAAAATCGATCACATTGGTATTGCGGTTCGGTCTTTGGAGAAAGCGCTTCCCTTTTATGCAGGAATTTTAAAGTTGCCTTTTTTGGGAATAGAGGAAGTTGAAAGTGAGAAGGTAAAGGTCGCATTTTTGCAAGCTGGCAATGCGAAAATTGAGCTGCTTGAACCCACTTCAACCGAAAGTCCAATCGCTCAATTCATTGAAAAACGGGGTGAAGGAATTCACCACATCGCATTGGGCGTCGATTCGATTGAAGCAAGGATGAAAGAGATCAAGGAACAAGGAATTCGCATGATTCAGGATGAGCCGAAAGTTGGCGCAGGGGGAGCGCTGGTGGCTTTTATGCATCCAAAATCAACAGGCGGAGTTCTCTACGAATTATGTGAACGAAAGGGATGAAGGGGTAGCATGATTGATATTTATGAGAAAATAAACGAATTGTATGATCGCAGACGCGAGGTAGAGATGGGCGGCGGCGATGAGCGGATTCAAAAACAGCACGAAAAGGGGAAATTAACAGCACGGGAACGAATTGCCCTCTTAGTCGATGAGGGGAGCTTTGTCGAATTAAATCCATTTGTTGAGCATCGTACCAACGATTTTGGTCTGGACGAACAAAAAGGTCCAGGCGACGGTGTCGTTACTGGTTATGGAAAAGTAAATGGGCGGCCGATTTATTTATTTTCGCAGGATTTCACTGTTTTTGGCGGGGCTTTAGGAGAAATGCATGCGATGAAAATTGCCAATGTAATGGATTTAGCAGCGAAAAATGGCGCGCCTTTTATCGGTCTCAACGATTCCGGTGGAGCACGTATTCAGGAAGGGGTTGTTTCCCTAGATGGATACGGAAAGATTTTTTACCGCAATGCAATTTATTCGGGGGTAATTCCGCAGATTTCCGTGATTATGGGACCGTGTGCCGGCGGGGCGGTATACTCACCTGCTATCACAGACTTTGTGATCATGGTCGAAAAAACGAGTCAAATGTTTATTACTGGGCCGAAAGTAATTGAAACGGTCACAGGTGAAAAGATTTCTGCTGAAGGGCTAGGTGGTGCTAAAGTTCATAATACGGTCAGCGGAAATGCTCATTTTCAGGCACAAACAGAAGAAGAAGCACTTCAGTATGTTCGCCGGCTTTTGAGTTACCTCCCGCAAAACAATGAAGAAAAGACGCCGGTACTATCAGCAGCAAAAGATGAATTTGATTACCGTCCAGATTTGGCAGATCTTGTTCCCTTTGATGCCGTTCGTCCATATGATGTACGCAAAGTG
>JAKACS010000069.1 GCA_021821235.1 Bacillota bacterium | reverse complement strand
TGGATTCTATTATGCAATCCGTGGCTCAAAGGAAATTGCAACCCATCAATTTTTATGGTTTAACCTAGGGCAACCGGATATCGCGATCACGCTGATTGCCGGGGTTGTTTATTACTTGCAGTTTAAAGTTTCCCAATCAACTATGCCAGTACAGCAGCAAGAGCAAATGAAATATATGGGTCTTCTTTCACCGATCATGATCGTTATTTTTTCATTAAGCGCTCCAGCGGCCCTCCCTGTTTATTGGGCTGTCGGCGGAACCTTTCTGATCTTCCAGCAAATGATCAGTAAAAGAATGTACCATAAGAATAAGGAAGTAAAAATACCGCAAAAATAAAAAGGAAGCATCCAGAATTGGATGCTCCCTTTTTAAATTCCTCTTCCGATCAATAGCCCGATATAGGCTAAAGTAATGCCGCCTATATAACTTATTGCCAAATAGCTGTATAAAAGGGTTCTTTTCTTCGCAGACTGCAATCGCACTATTTCCAGCTTGAAAGTTGAGAACGTGGTAAATGACCCCATAAATCCGATTCCTGCAAAGGCGTAGAAATTCCCTTTTAATGGAGTACCAATTAACAGCCCCAATAAGAAGGCTCCAAGTAAATTGACAGTCAAGGTTGCAAGTGGAAATCCGCTTTTATGACGGATTATTCTGCTGACTGCAAACCGGCTGATGGCGCCGAAAAAACCGCCAATGGCAACAAAGATCATCTGATTCATAGGCCTTCCCTCACATTTCGAGCACCACGATCGCCTGCTCGCATCCCTGCGTGAGCAAACGCGATCCCCCCAGCAAGACTGAGGCCAACATAAAGCAACGCCATACCATCAGCACCCTTGTCCAATAACTCGACTGTTTCCAAACAAAGAGTTGAAAAGGTTGTATAGGAACCAATAACACCTGTTGAAAATCCAGTTAATAAATCGGGGTGAAATTTTTTTGGCGTGATATAGGCGCTTGTTACCCAGCCTAGCAAAAAGGCTCCTGATAAATTAATCAAAAGAGTTCCGAGCGGAAAAGCAAAATTCCACACATTATGGGTGATGGCTGAAACAAAATATCGCAGCAGGCTCCCAAGAACACCGCCCAGCCCAACGAATAAATAAACCACACAAAACACCTCATTACTTCATTGTCTCCATAAAATCAACATTCATTATACCATAGTTGCAACAGACCTTTTGTATATTTTTTTTTAGCAAATGGAATTATAGGAGTGAACCACAATGAAAAGGAGATGGACACATCGATGAATCTGAAAGTACTGCTTGTTGCTTCACTTGGATTAAGCCTTTATTTAACAGGCTGCGCAAGAAATAATGTAAATGACAATACGGCATATCGAGACCGGAATGCGACCGAGCCTGCAAAGGTTAATTTTAATCCGCGCACAGACAATTACGGGCGCTATAACCCGAACATGCCGAATCCAAATGTTACTGATGTTCGCTATGACACCCGGAATATAAACGATACAGGAACTCGCACACCTCGTGTAAAAGTGGCTGATGTTGCCGCGAAGAAATTAGCTGATCTTCCGGAGGTCGATACTGCCAATGTAATTGTTACCGATAACAATGCATTTGTTGCAGTGAAGCTTGCAACGGGAGAAAAATTATCCAATCGCTTGGAAAAAACAATGTCCAATCGGGTCAAATCAGTTGACCGTGATATTGATCGCGTTTATATCTCAGCAAATCCAGACTTCTATAGGCGGATGACAAATTACGGTAACGATATTCGTGCAGGAAAGCCTGTTTCTGGATTTTTCAATGAACTAACCCGAACCATTCAACGTGTTTTCCCGGATGTTAAATAAACAGCAGAAATGCCTGGCTTGAAGCCAGGCCTTTCTGCTAATTTTGAACTTCTTGAAAATAATCCTTGTAGTATCCGCCGACTTTACCAGTGTTATCAATAATGAAATAAAACTCATCTGTTTCATTTTTGACATCATACTTTTTCCCTGCAGTCAGGGCATGATGGACGATAAATTTTTTGGCATCCGTATGAATGCAGGTCACAACTTTTGTTGTTTTCCGATCCTGCCACGATAAGTGGATCATTCTTGTCATCCTTTCAGCACTTGTTCATTCTTTATTATAATAAAGAAACCTGGGTTTCATCAACCATATTCATTGGATACCTTGGCGCAATAGTAAGCTTCGCCTTTTTTCGCACAGAGGTAATCTTGTTTTGATCAAATGTCAAAAACTCTCCAGTAAGTATGTTTTGCATTGTTATATATGTGCTTCCGCAAATCGAATCGAGCCGAACAAACTCAAGATTATCATAAAAATTGTTCTCATAAAGAAGTTCAAAACATCCTTCTTCCATCATTATCTTCATTGCAAACCCTTCTTTCTGTCATGATGGCAGTTTTTCCATACCACCTTTCAGTGTTGTTTCAAACCTCGAAATAAATTTTCGGAAAAAAATTTGCTGGTTTCCACTTTTCAAGCACAGCAAAAACCTTTATAATATTAAAAACTGAATATTTAATCCATTTTCCGGGGAGGCATGCAAGAAGTGAAAATTATGTCAAACGAGCAATTGGTGGTCACGTATCGCGATGCATTAAAGTCTGGAAATGAAAAAGAATGGATTAAGCTTTTGAAGGATGAAATTCAACGAAGAGGATTAACGCCTTTTAAAAAAAGGCAATAAATTCATAAAATAAAAAACAACAACGTATGTGTTGTTGTTTTTTATTTTTCATATATAGGGGAAAAAGATGATCACTTTTGTTCCGCGGCCTTCTTCGCTTGTAATCTTGATCGATCCATTTGCTTTATCGATAAGCTGCTTAGCAATTGCCAGGCCAAGTCCAGTTCCCCCTTTTCCCCTGCTTCGCGCTTTATCAATTCTGTAAAAACGATTAAAAACATCGGAAAGATGCTCGGGTGGAATTCCAATGCCCTGATCCCGTACAGTGATGACACTACCTTTATCGGTTTGACTCGCTGTGATCACAACTTTCTTTTTTTCTTCGGAATATTTGATCGCATTATCGAGCAAAATGATTAAAATTTGCTGAAAATGTTGTTCAGACATCCAAATCGGTTTTAGCTGTTCCGGCAGTTGCAGCTCAAATTGAAAATCAGGATGGAGAATATCAAGATTTTTCACTAACTGCTCAAGGGTTATTTTAACATCAACCATTTCTGGGGATAGCGAGCTTCTGGAATTTTCCGTACGCGTTAAATCCAGTAAATCAACGACCAATTTCTTTAATCTTGCTACTTCCTGCAGTGAGGCCTCAAGCGACTCATCAAGGATTGCCGGATCTTTTTTTCCCCACCGGTTCAATAGTGACAGATGCCCTTCCAGAATGGAAACTGGCGTTCTCAGCTCATGGGAGGCATCTTCAATAAACTGCTTTTTCTGGGTAAACGATGCTTCTAGTTTATCCATCATCTCGTTAAACAGATTTGAAAGATCTGTCAGTTCATCCTTCGTTTTATAGACAACCATTCTTTCCTGAAAGCCGTTTTCCTTTATTTTTTTTATTGCTTTTGCTAACTCGCGAACCGGCTTTAACAGCTGTCTTGCTAAGAAAAAGCCACTGATCGCACTTAAGAGAATCGCGGCTAATCCAAAAATGCTCATAATCCAGAAAAGATGATCCATCATTTTCTGATACGAATTTAATCCCCTGACAATCTCAATGGTGCCTTGAAAATGAGCTGATTTCAGCGGGTTTTTTGCAACAATTGCTTCATATTCTCCCGTTGATATCTTTTCGAGGCTGTTTTCACTAACAGGCGCCGGTTCAAGAACAGAAAAATTACCGTTTTTGTCTGAAACAACGACAGTGCCTTTTTGGTCATAAATGCGGATCAGTTGATCTTTATCATTCATTTTCTTTAAAAACCCTGCACTTCTGACAATCTCTGCTACAGTCAGCTTGTCTTTACGATCCTTATAATAAGTTGCAAGATCTGTCATTGTCCGGGTGACCACTTGTTCTTCCCGTTTCATCATCCATTTCGACACCGAATTGTATTCTAGAAAGCTAAATAAAAAAAACGTTAAAAAGATGGCAGATGAACTGCTTAAAATGAGTTTTGTCTGCCAACGCATCGCTTGTGGCCTGTTGGTTAAAAAGTTTTTCATCTCATCACATATCCAGTGCCACGAACAGTTTGAATATAGCTGCCTTCGTTCTGTTCATCTATTTTATTGCGCAAGTAGCGCACATATACATCGACAACGTTTGTTTCAACCCCGGTTTGATAACCCCAGACCTTGTTGAGCAGAACCTCGCGAGAAAGGACAATATTAATATTACTCAAAAAGACGACAAGCAAATCATATTCACGCTTTGTTAGTGCGATCTGCTTATCTCCCTTTTTAACAATACACGATTCCAGCTCAACGGATAGATCTTTAAAGGTTAGTACAGTAAGATGATTTCCAGTCAGTGCCTCAACCCTTCTGAGAAGCGATCTTAATCTTGCCAGCAGTTCCTCAATCGCGAATGGCTTGATAATGTAATCATCAGCACCGCTATCCAGCCCGGATACTCTATCTAACACCGTATCACGGGCCGTGATCATGATAATGGGCACCATTTTACTTGCTTGGCGTATCCTTCGGCATACTTCCAAACCATTTAATTCCGGCAGCATCAGATCAAGCAGGATAGCATCCCAGTTTTCTGACAATGCTGCATTTAGACCATTTCTTCCATCTCCAAAAACACTTACCTCGTACCCTTCATACTTCAGTTCCAATTCAATAAATCTTGCTAAATTTTTTTCATCCTCTATGATTAAAACTTTCGGCATAAGGCTCACTCTCATCCTCAAATTTCATTATCTTTATTTTAGCTGATGTTTGTCTTGAATCAAAGACACTAATGCATGAACGATTTCAATTGATTGAAACGATAACAAAGATAGTGCCGTTATCGAAAAAAAGCCTACCATCAGTAAACGTCCCCATAACATTTTCCATTCCTCCTTTAGATTTTTTGCCAGCATCGGTAAAATCATGGGATGAATGATCCGTCAATACTGCTTTGGACATTATTCGTCTTACCTTTTATTGTAAGCTGAAATAATTAAGCTTCAATGAAAAGTAAGTGAGAATTTAATAAAAAAACTACCTGGTAATTTCTAGCACAAACAAACAAGAAAAACACATGCAGGGAGTGCATGTGTTTCAAAAAGAAAGCTGTTCATTATTGGTCAGATGGATTTATAGCAGCAACAAAATCCAGCATCTGAGCAATAATGAAATCGATTGAGCTTTACGTCCCCTCGATGATCATGCTTTCTAAACTATGATCTCATAGTAACAACCTTTTCAAAGAGAACAATGAGAGGAAGATTAAAATTTGATTAGAATTGGATCTCAAACCAATTGCGGCCGGATCGACAAGGCCATAAGCTGTTCTGCAACCCTGTTTGCAGCTTCCTCATGATTATCCGCAACTATCTCAATAAAGTCGCCAACATACTCTTGGCGCTTGTGATCATATTTAGGATCATAATAATCCTCCAACAGAATTCTGATCATTTTTGTGTATTCTTTATTTTCAAAATACGTTTGAAGTTTTTGCTTCATTTCGTTATCTTTCATTCTTGGAAAAATCTTTTCCAAGTCTTGTTTAATTTCGTGATGGTACCATTGAGCTTGTTCATATGGATAAATATATTCATTTGCGATATGCTGCACTCTTGCTTCAATGGAAGTATGCAAATAAATATGGATGCCGTTTAGTTTTTTCGTCATTAATTCTTCAGGCTGTGTCGCTTTGCCAATTCTTTTGCTCTCAGCCTCCATAAGAAAATAAGGTGACCCTTCCATTTCTTTAAGCCGTTTAAATAAGAGCGAATCAAACGTTTTTTGATTATGGCCACTTCCAAGCCCTACCGTTCCGAAAATCGATCCGCGGTGCGCTGCCATTTCTTCCAAGTCCAAAACAGGATAGCCCATTTTGTTCAACAGCTTTAAAATTTCGGTTTTCCCCACACCAGTAAGCCCATGAAGGACAATTGCATGCTCAGGCAGCATGCGCGGAATTTCTTGAAGAATGTATTGGCGATAGGCTTTGTAGCCCCCAGCTAAGCGCTTTGCCCGTAATCCAGCAAATTCGAGAAACGTGACAACTGCTTTGCTTCGCATACCTCCCCGCCAACAGTGTATAATCGGCTGATCACTTGAAGCGGTTGCTTCGTTTTTAATCAATTGCAGCATGTTGGGGAGTTTTGGCGAGACGAATTCCATCGCTTTCCATTTCGCTGCATCTTGGCCTACTTGTTTATAGATTGTACCGATTTCTTGTCTTTCCTCATCTGAAAATAATGGGATATTAATCGCATTGGGAATCGATCCATCTTTAAATTCAATTGGAGAGCGTACGTCAATAATGACAGGGTGATCTAATTGGTAAAGTTCTTCAATCGTAATATCTTTCAATTTAACTGACGCTCCTCGTTTTTGATTGCTGATTGTAAAACAAAGAAAACTTCCATTGTAGGAAGTTGTTCACGGATAATCTTATTATAATATAATGAAAGCTTTTTTTAAACTTCAAGCCCCGTTATTTTTCATTTGACTGAAAGCAGGCCTTACCCACTTTTTCTTTTTTAGCAAAGGCTTACTCTTTTTTTGTTTTTGCTGAAAAATTGGAACCGGTTAGTTTTTCAATTGCCCGGCAGAATCGTCTCCACTCTGTTGGATAGCAATCCGTTCCCTCACTATAATAAATTTTACCATTTGTTACTAATTTTACCGTCCAGTTGGTCTCACCAAGATGTATTCCTTCTGATGTTGCATACAATGGCCGCCATTCCCAAATTTTCATATTGAAAATTTCACTTTTGAATTCGTCTAAATCCCCTGAACTTTTTGGGAAAAATGAGTTTTTTCCTTCTTGCCTAGGAAGGTTTCTCCATTCAAAGTAGGTAAACCTTTTTTTCGTAAAGTTGACATTGACTTGGTAACAGATACCATGTTCACCTTCAAGGGTAGCCATTAGAAAAAAGGGTTTTTTGTCAGGAGCAATCGATATCTCTCCCTCTTGAATTTGAAATAAATCCTTTTTGCGATTGATAATTGATTGAATATGTACGGGTAATAAAGGTTTTTCAAACTCAGAAGAAAGCCTGCGATTCACTTCTGCACAAATTGATGATATTGTCATCGAACCCTTGTCTTCTAGAATTGGAATGATTGCTTCAAAAACTTTCATCATTCATCACCCTTATCTTCATACCGATTTATACTGTACAATTGCGATTAACCAAATTATACGAAACCAAAAAAAGTTCCGCTGTAACAATTCGCACGTTTAGCAAAAAAAAACCACTATTCGCCAAAAAAACGAAAGTGGCTAAACAATTTTTAACGAGGAACAGATTGCAAGACAGAGATCAGTTTTCCCATTGCTTCTAGATCATTCCTTTCAAACAGCTCTACAATTTTACTTCCAACAATGACACCGTCACAATCGTTTATCAATTCTTTGATTTGGCGCTCACTTGAAATCCCAAATCCCGCTAGAACAGGCAGCGGGCTAACTTCTTTTACCATTTTTAAAAATTGAAGCAATTCTTCATCATACGAATTTCGTACTCCTGTAATCCCTTTTACCGTTACGGTATACAAAAATCCGTTCCCTCTGTTTGCAATTTCTGCAATCCTTTCTTTAGGGGTGGTCATCGTGACAAGGCGGATCAATTCAATCGTTGCTGCTTCTAATTCTGAAAGGATCAAATCCTCTTCCTCGATTGGCAAATCCGGAATAATGCATGCTGCAACTCCGGCCTTTTGCAAATCCTGTACGAATGTACGTGTACCATAACGATAAATCGGATTCATATAGGTCATGATAATAATCGGAACCGTTACAGCATCTTTGCCTTTCTCCAATACTTGCAGGGTATCTCGTAAATTTGTTCCTGCCTTTAGTGCCCGGATACCGGCGCTCTGAATGGTCGGGCCATCTGCAACAGGATCTGAAAAAGGAATACCAACTTCAATTGCCGTTGCACCCATTTTTTGCAGCAGTACCAATCGCTCAATTAGGCAGGCAAGGCCACCATCCCCGGCCATGATATACGGGACAAAAGCTTTTTGTTGATTTTGTTTTAATTGATCAAATGTTGCTGTGAGTTTATTGACCATTTGGTTTCGCTCCTTCCAGCATTGCTCTTACGGTATCGACGTCCTTATCTCCTCTTCCGGAAAGGCAAACAACTATGCTCTCTGACTGTTTCATTTGTGCTGCAAGCTTTACTGCATATGCCACTGCGTGGGCACTTTCAAGCGCCGGAATAATGCCTTCTAGTTTCGTTAAAAGCTGAAACGCTTCAAGCGCCTCCTGATCGGTAACCGAGGTATACACGGCGCGGCCAATTTCTTTAAAATAACTATGCTCCGGTCCAACACCCGGGTAGTCTAGCCCGGCAGAAATCGAGTGTGCTTCCATTACTTGCCCGTCTTCATCCTGCAACAGATACATTAATGCACCATGCAGTACCCCGGGACTTCCTTTTGTCAATGAGGCTGCATGAAAATTTGTTTCGATCCCTTGTCCGGCAGCCTCTACACCATACAATTTCACGTCCTTGTCATCCACAAATGGGTAGAACATTCCCATCGAGTTGCTACCGCCGCCAATGCAAGCAACAAGAGCGTCCGGAAGCCTTGCTTCTCTTTGATAAAACTGCTGTTTTGTTTCGTTTCCGATTACGCTTTGAAAATCGCGGACGATCATCGGAAACGGATGCGGGCCCATTACCGATCCCAATAAATAGTGGGTATCATCAACATGTGCAACCCAATAGCGGAGTGCTTCATTTACCGCATCTTTTAAGGTTGCACTTCCTGTTGTTACTCCTACTACTTTTGCCCCAAGCAATTCCATGCGAAAGACATTCAATGCCTGCCGTTTAATGTCTTCCTCTCCCATAAAGATAATACATTCAAGGTTTAGCAAGGCGCAGACAGTAGCAGTTGCAACTCCGTGCTGGCCAGCACCGGTTTCCGCAACAATTTTTCGTTTGCCCATCCGGACTGCAAGCAGCGCCTGGCCGATCGCATTGTTGATTTTGTGGGCGCCAGTATGGTTTAAGTCCTCTCTTTTCAAATAAATTTTTGCACCGTTTGCGAATTTCGTCAGATTTTCAGCAAAATACAGCGGCGTTTTTCGGCCAACATATTCTTTTAGCAATTGCTCGAACTCGGCTTGAAAGGTTGGATCTTTTCGGGTGCTTTTGTAAGCTTCTTCAAGCTCTGTTACTGCCCGCATTAATGTTTCCGGTACATACCTTCCGCCAAAGATGCCAAAGTGTCCTTTAGTATCCGGTAATGTATATGCACTCATTGCAAATTCCTCCTATTTCGCTTTACAGCTTCGATAAAACGTTTAATTTTCGCTAAGTCTTTTTTTCCGTTTGTTTCAACACCACTGCTGACATCAACCATGTACGGATGTACCTGTTCAATTGCGGATAGTACATTGTTTTCGTCCAAACCGCCTGCAAGGATGATTTTTTTGGTTGAAAGTTCAGCCTGGCCAGCCATGATCCAATCAAATGCTGTACCGTTGCCACCATAATATTTTCCTTTAGGGCCATCAAGTAGAATAAAGGAACAATTAAATCGGTTTACCTGATTGAAGTCTTCCTTTTTTTCAATACTTAACGCCTTGATGACGGGATAGGAAAGGGATGTGCAAAATTCCGGTGGCTCTCCCCCATGCAATTGAATATGGGTCAAACCGACGTATGCGGCAATGTTTTCAATCTTTTCTTTCGTTTCATTTACAAAGACGCCAACCTTCATGACGTTTGCCGGCAACTGATCGATAATGAATTTTGCTGTCTCTCGGTCCACTT
>JAKACS010000068.1 GCA_021821235.1 Bacillota bacterium | reverse complement strand
TCACTATACCATATCTATCCGAGTTGTTAAAGAACTAATCCGCAAGAATGACGTTGCCATCTCCAAGAAAATCCTTCAATTGCTGAAGAAGCTGCTCGCTTGGCTCAATCGAAAACGATCTGGCAAGTCTTACAGTTTTCCCGCTGTTTTCATAATGCAGCACAACGATCGTTTTTCCAGGATTATTTAAAAACCACTCTTGAAGAAGTTTTAAATGATCGGACGTTTGCCTTCCGATCGGGATTTTTAAATAAAGAATCGAATCTTTATTTTTCTTTCCTTCCAGCCACTCTTCTATGCGTGTCGCCTTTTGAACAATAAATTGCAAGACACCATCGCGTTCGTCCGTTTTTCCTTCAAGCACCACTTTACTTCCTTGATCCAGCAACACAAGATGTCTGCGATACACATCCGGGAATACAACAGCAGGCAGTTCGCCGCTTGCATCGCTGATGGTAAGGAATGCCATTGAATCGCCTTTTTTTGTCCGAATCCGTTTCAGCGACGCAATATAGACCCCAACAGCTGCCGATGTCCCTCGGCCGGACAGAGTCAGCAATTCTTTTGCCCCGCTTTGCTTTAGCGCCTTTTCAAAAACAGAGATGGGATGATCGCTCAGATAAAGACCCAGAACTTCTTTTTCAAAAAACAACTTATTCTCTGTGGAGATTGGCTCAACTTGGGTGTATTTAGGCTTTGGAAACCACTCCTCATCAGCAAACAAATCCGCTTGCGTTACATCTTCCGGTTTGACCAATTGTGCATGCTCAATCGCAGCATCCAGACTCGCCAGCAGTACAGCCCGATCTTCGCCAAATTCATCTAGGCTACCCGAGTGAACAAGCGCTTCAAGGGTTTTCCGATTTACCGCTTTTGTTGATACCCGGATACAAAAGTCAAATAAATCGGTAAACTTTTTTCGGTGTCTTGCTTGAAAAATTTCTTTCAAGACCGCTGCTCCCACTCCTTTTATCGCCGCAAGACTATAGCGCACTCCATCGTTTTCAACATGAAAAGAGGATCTGCTCCGATTAATCGACGGTGGGAGAATCTGGATTTCCAGTAGCTTTAACTCGCGAATATACTGGGAAATTTTCTCCTCATTGCCAATGGCTGATGTTAGAAGAGCTGACATAAAGTGAAGAGGGTAATGTACCTTTAAATAAGCAAGCTGATAAGCAATTAAACTGTAGGCTACTGCATGGCTCCGGTTAAATCCATGGTTGGCAAAACGAACGATTAAATCATATATTTCGTTAGCAAGCGCTTCGTCGTGTCCCTTTTTTAATGCACCTGCGAGAAAATGTTTTCTTTCCTGTTCGAGGACGTCTTTTTTCTTTTTCGAAACCGCCCGCCGGAGCAAATCGGCTTCACCAAGAGTAAACCCGGCCATCGTCGAAGCAATTTGAATGATTTGTTCCTGATAGACGATGACGCCATACGTATTTTCCAGGATTGGCTTTAAATCGGGCAGCGGATAGACAACGGGCTCGCGTCCGTGTTTCCGATCAATAAACAGCGGAATATTCTCCATCGGTCCCGGACGATAGAGCGCATTGACCGCCACAATATCTTCGAATCTTGTTGGTTTTAATTGTTTTAAAACTTTGCGCATGCCTTCAGATTCAAGCTGAAACACACCTGTCGTTTCTCCTTTGGATAACAAGGCAAACGTCGCTTGATCATCAAGCGGAATCGAGCGGATATTAAGCTTCTTTCCCGTTTGTCGATCTACCGACCGCAATATCGCATCCATCAATGACAGATTCCGTAAGCCAAGGAAATCCATTTTCAAAAGGCCGATTTCCTCAAGATGTTCCATTGAATACTGCGTCAGAAATACATTGTTGTGTCCCGATTGAATCGGAATAAGTTCAACAAGCGGTTTTTCACTCAGGACAACTCCTGCTGCATGTGTTGAAGTATGACGCGGGAGTCCTTCCAGCTTTAGAGCTGTTTCAATTAAGCGTTTGTTTACAGGACTTTCAGCTATAAAAGCCCTTAGTTTACTTGATTCCTTTAACGCGGCTGAAAGAGTGATTCCGAGTCGGGAAGGCACCAACTTTGATAGCTGATCAAGCTCCTTCGGATTCAGCCCAAATACTCTGCCGACATCTTTTAAAGCTGCCTTTGCCGCCAATGTACCAAAGGTGATAATTTGGGCAACATGCAATTCTCCATACTTTTTTGCCACATATTCGATAACCTCATCGCGGCGGTTATCTGGAAAATCAATATCGATATCGGGCATCGAAATGCGTTCGGGATTTAAAAAACGCTCAAACAATAGCTGGTGTTCAATCGGGTCAACATCCGTTATTCCAAGGACATAGGCAACAAGAGAACCAGCAGCCGATCCCCTGCCCGGCCCTGTTAAAATTCCGTTATCACGGGCATAGCGAATAAAATCCCAGACAATTAAAAAATAATCGCTAAACTTCATACGTTTGATAATGCTTAATTCATATTGCAATCGTTTCACATAGCGGTCATTGGGCAACTGAATTCGCCCTGCTAAACCGTTAAAACATAATTCTTCCAGAAATTGATCTGCCTCTTTTCCATTATCAGTTGGATACCGTGGCAAAAAGCTTTTGTTGAGTTCAATATGGACATTGCAGCGGTTGGCAATCTGAATGGTATTTTCCAATGCATCCGGATATTCCGCCAAACATTCCGCTATCTCAGCAGCTGTTTTTAAATAAAATTGATCGCTGCCTGCTTTTTGCCTGTGTTCGTTCTGCAAGTTCGTACCATTTTTTATCGCCAGCAGACATTCATGCGCAAACATATCTTCCTTTTTCAAGTAATAAATTTGATTTGTTGCAACGAGGGAAACTTTCATTTCTTGGGCGAATTCAACAAATTTTTGCCGAATCCGCTCTTCTTGAGGTAGCCGGTGATCTTGAATGGATAAGTAAAAATTTTCTTTTCCAAAAAGGTTCAGCCACTTCTGAATCCTGTATTTTGCCTCGTTTTCATTGTCCGTCAGCACATGCTGTTCAATTTCACCTTCAAGGCCGGGGGTGATGGCAATCAATCCTTCTGAATAATGCTTCAGCCAATTCTCAGGAATCCCTTTTTCAGCTTTTGTTTGGATAGAACTCGAAATTTTTAGCAAATTTTGAAAACCTTTATCATTTTCCGCAAGCAAAACAAGGGGAAAGGCTTCCGTTTGATCCTGATCTGTCAGAATATCTGCTGTTAAACCGATAATCGGTTTGATTCCTTTCTGTTTGCATGATTTATAAAACTCAAGTGAACCGTACATCACATTCCGGTCTGTGAGCGCAAGGGCCTGAAACTGCATCGTTCTTGCATTTTCAGCCAAACTCTCAACTGAAACCGTGCTTTTTAAAAGACTGTACGCACTATATACATGCAGGTGAATAAAAGACATATTGTCACATCCTTACCTACTTGTTCTTCATTTATTATAGTCCTTCCGGCAAAAAAAGAAAATATGTTCTCATTTTGCTTTATCATAATTGCCCCTGTTTGTCCATATGATGGTAAAGAGGCCATTTGATTATCCGTTAAGGTGGGATCATGATGAAAGAGATTGGCTTTTTCCCGTCATTTATTGAAAGTTATTTTATTGCATTAGGTGTATTGCTTGGCGGCTCATTAATCGGGGGAATAGCTGCTTTTCTTACGGGTCAGCCGCTCTTTACAACGATTCACCGCTTGTCCTCCCTTTTAAGAATCTGGGCTATTGTGGCTGCAATCGGCGGTACCTTCGATGCGGTTTACAGCTTTGAACGCGGCCTTTTTGATGGAGAAACAAAGGATATTGTCAAACAGCTGCTTTTGATTATCTCTGCTTTAGGAGGCGCACAAACCGGCGCATTGCTGATCGATTGGCTTACCGGGGAGCATATATCTTCATGAGGATCCCGCCATTGTACCGAAAACGTTCATGGCAGCGCTTTTTTGCGGGGGCAGCGATTGGCGGTGTTATCAGCTGGTTCATTTTTTTGTATATGTTCGGCGTCTGGCAGGAAAAGCATACAAAGCTAATTCGCGAACAGCAAGAGCATATCGCCGATTTAAACAACGAAATAAAAATATGGCAGGATGAATATAAGGCAGCGAACAAACGAAATATTGAGAAGTTGACCGTGCAAAAAATCAATGTAAAAATCACCAATGGAGAAAAATACGATCTTGATTCCTACAGCGTGTTTATGGAGGAGGATTCTGTCAAAGAGGACTTGCAGATGATGGTAGCCAAAGATTTGGATACAGTCTATAAAAGCAAGGATCTGCTGAAAAAAATCATTGAAAACAAACCGGTTCGCTTAAACGGAAAAAGATACAAATTGATCGTTAAGGAAATGTTCATCTACACAACCATTTCCATTCAATTGGAGCTGCAATACGAGAAATGAAGGAAGGGTTTTTCCTTGCTGAACCCTTCCTTTAGTTCGTTTGAAAATTCACTTCCCGTTACAAGCCTTCTCTAACTCTTTAATCACAGCTTCTGCTTCATCCCAAGAATAGATGGATGCCCCTGCTGCAAGTGGATGGCCGCCGCCTTTAAATTTCCTCGCGACACCATTGATTTCCGCTCCTTTTGAACGCAGACGGACACGGATTTGGTCATTTTCCTCGATAAAAAAGACCCAAGCCTTAATCCCAGCTACATTTCCCAATGTTCCTACTAACAAGGATGCTTCAGAAGGAACTGCCCCGTACTCTTCTAATAGCGGCTTTGTGAGAGCCATCGAAGCAACGCCGCTTGGGCGGAAGTCAAAATTTTGTAGAATGTAGCCATTTAATTTTACAATATTGGCTTTCAGCTCATAGAGTTTGTCGTAAAGTTCCGTACGCGAAAAATCATAATGGATTAACTCGCCAGCATATGCAAATGTTTTTTCTGTTGTGCTTGGAAACAAAAATCTGCCTGTATCTCCAACGATTCCTCCATAGAGAAGCCGAGCCGCTTCATCGTTTATCTTAAGCCCCTTATCCTTGCCAAACAAATAGAGTTCATAAATCATCTCGCTGACCGAACTTGCATTTGTATCTACCCACAATAGATCCCCATATGGATCTTCATTTGGATGATGGTCAATTTTAATTAATTGATCCCCCAGCAAATAGCGCCCGTCACAGATCCGTTCCTGATTTGCCGTATCACAAACAATGACAAGCGCACCGTTGTACACCGAATCTTCAAGCACATCCAGGCGGCGCATAAAATTCAGTGAAGGATCTTCCTTACCGACAGTATAGACCTTTTTTTCCGGATAGGAGGTTTTAATGATTTCCGCCAAGCCCCCCTGTGAGCCATATGCATCTGGATCCGGGCGAACGTGGCGGTGAATAATGATGGTTTCATATTTTTGAATCATTTTTACTATTTGGTCTTTCATATTGGTCTCCCTTCACCATTGTGACTGTTAAGAAAAATAGAAATCTCTTTCTATTATGGCATTTTTTCAAAAAGAAAGTTACAATTAAAGTAGATTTTCAAGAACAGGAGGTGCAGTAAAATGCCTGTACTTGTTTTTGCCATTATCCTTTCACTTGCTTTTTATATATTTTACAAAATGAAATATGTTCGCAGCCACCGTCCCGCGGAAAAAAAGTGGCTTTCAGCAAAATCAAGCATTGCACTCGGTTTATTTGTGCTGCTATTCGGCATAAACGAGCTGTTTTTGTACCAAACACCAATTACATACATCATTTCTGGCCTCTTTATTTTAATTGGCAGCATGAGTGCATTGGCAGGATTTAAGGCAGCCAAATCTTATTTTCCACACGCAGTCAAAGAAGCAGAGAACGTTAAAACTGAAAATTAAGCAAAAAGCCGTTAAAAGAAGCGGCTTTTTGCAGCTTAGGTACTATTTTTTAATGCCGGTCAATCAGCTGGCACATCATCATCGCTTTTCCAACAAGAATCCCGTCATTGAATACTTCAACGTCGACTTTCCCAAACTTTCGGCCCACATCCAAGACCTTCGGATAAATCTCGATCATACTTTCAATTTGAACCGGCTTGATAAAATAAATCGTAATATTTTCAACAACAAGATCGCCTTTTTTATAGCCTTTCAACACGCGCTTGGCCGCTTCTGTGACAATCGTTGTGAACACACCGTACGATATAGTTCCAATATGATTAGTCATTTGCGGGGTAACTTCACAAGAATATACATCCTCTCCCCTTGCTTTTCCGCTCATCAACGTTAGTTGGCTTGTGACAATGTCATCAATTGTTTCCCCAACTTGGGGCTGGCGTTGAATCATTTGCAATGCTTTTAAAACATCCTGCCTGCTGATAATTCCTTCAAGTTTATTGCCGTCATCGACAACAGGTAGAAGTTCAATCCCTTCCCACACCATCATATGGGCTGCAGACGCGACACTCATTTTCCCATTAACTGTCATCGGATTTTTCGTCATGATTTTTTCAATCGGTGTTGCCTCATCATGTCCAACAACATCTTTCGCCGTAACCATCCCTTGAATCTTCTTATTATGATCAACAACCGGGTAGCGGCTGTGCTTTGTCGCATGGTTTAATTCGTGCCATTTTGCCGTGGGGTCGGTAATTTGCAAAAAATACGATTCAGCTAGCGGTGTTAAAATATCTTCAACTAAAATAATTTCCTTTTTAATTAATTGATCATAAATCGCGCGATTGATCATCGTTGCAACCGTAAAGGTGTCATAACTGGTTGAAATAATCGGCAGTTGGAGTTTGTCAGCAAGCTTTTTTACTTCATCGTCTGTATCAAATCCACCAGTAATCAGCACTGACGCCCCTGCTTTCAAGGCAAGCTCATGCGCCTTTGTCCGGTTGCCGATAATTAGCAGGTTGCCCGCTTCAGTGTAGCGCATCATTGCTTCCAGCTTCATCGCGCCAATCACAAATTTGTTTAATGTTTTATGTAAACCGGCCCTTCCCCCAAGAACCTGGCCATCAACAATGTTTACCACTTCTGCAAATGTAAGCTTCTCAATGTTTTCTTTTTTCTTTCGTTCAATGCGAATGGTGCCAACCCGTTCAATCGTGCTGACATATCCCTTGTTTTCCGCGTCCTTGATGGCACGATAAGCCGTTCCCTCACTCACATTCATTGCCTTGGCAATTTGCCGTACCGATATTTTTTCTCCAATAGGCAGTTCATCAATATATTGTAAAATTTGTTCATGTTTTGTAGCCAAGACCTTCACCCTTTATAAATAGAATCCGATGACTTAGTTTGCTGGTACATTCATTATAAAGTTTAACAGGATTTGATTCAATGAGGCATTTTCAAAGGAGCGAGGAAAATGAAGACGAAAAAACTCCGAAGCTTTAAACTACTGCGGAGTGCCATTTTGTCGTTCGCTTGTATTTTATCCCAGATAAGAGCGTGATTTTTTTCTAAGCCGTTCCGATTGTGGTCTGCCAGCCTTTGCTGGTCTTTTTGGATGATAGAGCAAACCGGTTAGGTTTCCTAAAATTACAAAAAGTGCAAATATGATCCAAACGAGTGCAAAAACACCTTGCAGACCCTCAGCTGTAACCGAAATACGCGGCATAGCATAATAAAGCAAGAAAAAAGAAGCCAATAGGCAAAGCAAATACCTGTTTCGTTTCATTTGTTCCACTCTCCTCCTCCAAAAACTGCTTGTTTCATTTGTATGCTTGGAGGAGGGAAAAAAGTCTATTTTCACTGCTTGATTCAATCACCAGATTTTTAAATTTCAATTCCTTCTCCAGGCTGAAGAACTCTTCCATTTCCACCGTCCAGCATTTGGACAAACGCATGCGGATCCTGTTTGATTGGTGGGAACGTGTTATAGTGAATTGGCACAACAATTTTTGCTTTTAACAAGTTAGCCGCATATGCCGCATCTTCCGGACCCATAGTAAAATTATCACCAATCGGCAGGAAAGCGAGATCAGTAGGGTGTCGCTCACCAATCAGCTTCATGTCAGAGAATAAAGCTGTATCCCCTGCATGATAGATTGTCTTCCCTTCATTCATAAACAAAACGCCTGCCGGCATCCCGCAATAAATGATCTCCTTATTTTCCGTTATTAAGCCGGTTCCATGAAATGCCTGTGTCAGCTTCACTTTGCCAAAATCAAATTGATAGGAACCACCAATATGCATACCATGGGTTTGCAGTCCTTGCCAGCTAAGATATGCAGCCAATTCAAAATTGGCTATCACAAGAGAGCTGTGTTTTTTTGCCAATTCAACCGTATCGCCAAGATGGTCGCCATGTCCATGTGTCAAAATAATAACATCTGGCTTGACATCTTCCACTTTCAAATCGGTTAAATCGTTCCCGGAAATAAACGGATCAATAAAAATTGTCTTGCTGTTTGTTTGAATTTGCACCACAGAATGGCCATGATAAGATACTTTCATTTATCTTCTCCTCCAAACTAAAAGTATTCGCTTTCACTAATTTCATTATAGTGAAATTCGTTAGCAATTTAAAACAAATACGATTCTGAAAATGTGCTTCTTGTTTACTTTTTTCCATTATATTGCTACTCTCAATGTAGTTAGGATTTACCTTAAAGGAGGCTTTTTTGATGAATCAGCGGATCAAAAACGTGCAGACGTGGATGAAACAAAACGATATCCAGCTTTGCTTTCTGACATCATCGGAAAATATTTTTTATTTAAGCGGGTTTTACAGCGATCCACACGAACGGCTTTTGGCAATGGCCATTTTCCAAGAGGAAGAACCATTCCTTATTTGTCCGGGCATGGAAAAGGGTGAAGCGAAAAAATCAGGATGGCATTATGAGATCATTGGCTATAGTGACATTGACCAACCGAGGGAATTTATCCAGAAAGCAGTAAACAAAAGAATCAGTGGTATCGCAAAAGTAGCAATTGAAAAAGAGCATTTGAACGTTGAGCGATACGAACAACTGTCAGCACTTTTTCCAAAGGCCGCTTTCCTATCGGCTGAAGAAAAGCTCCGAACTCTACGGATGATCAAAGATGCGAAAGAGCTTAAAACGATCGAGGAAGCCTGTGCCCTTGCCGATTACGCTGTCGAAGTCGGTGTTAATGAAGTAAAAGAAGGTAAGACAGAGCTGGAAATCCTTTCAGCCATTGAATTTGCTTTAAAGAAAAAAGGGGTAACCGAAATGTCTTTCGCAACAATGGTGCTGACAGGAGCAAATGCAGCTAGTCCACATGGCACCCCTGGTTTAACCAAAATTCAAAAAGGGGATTTCGTTTTATTCGATCTCGGTGTTGTGGTCGATCGATATTGTTCAGATATTACAAGAACTGTTGCCTTTGGTGAGATTAGCGAAAAACAAAATGAAATTTACAATACCGTTTTAAAAGCACAGCTCGCCGCAATTGAAGCAAGCAAGCCGGAGAAGACCGCTGCGGAAGTCGATCTTGCAGCCCGCCTTATTATCAGCGAAGCCGGCTACGGAGAATTTTTTCCCCATCGATTGGGACATGGCCTTGGGATCAGTGTTCACGAGTATCCTTCCATGACCGAAACAAATGAGCTAAAACTGAAGGAAGGCATGGTCTTTACAATTGAACCAGGAATTTACGTACCTGAAATCGCCGGGGTGCGAATTGAGGATGACGTATACATAACCGAAACTGGCGTTAAAGTACTGACAAACTATCCAAAGGAACTGCAAATCATTCAATAAAAAGATCCGATATCGGATCTTTTTTAGTTTGCTAAAAGTGTTCTTGCATCCGCATAATCCAGGCCATGGGCTTCCGCTACCGCTTTATAGGTAACCAAACCATTAAGGGTGTTAATTCCTTTCAATAGCGCTTCATTTTCAAGGCATGCTTGGTGGTATCCTTTATTGGCAATTTCAAGCGCATAGGGAACTGTCACATTTGTCAGAGCAATTGTAGAAGTTCGCGGTACAGCCCCTGGCATATTAGCGACAGCA